>JAILDD010000115.1 GCA_024689605.1 Lachnospiraceae bacterium | reverse complement strand
CAGATGACTATCTTTATCCGGAATATCAAAACCATTATCATCACTAAAAGATGACCTCAGGTTGTCGAACACTTTCATGACACTTTCCAAAGCATGCTGTATTTCCGGATCTTTCCTAAGTTCCTCATCTATATTTTTCATTACCTCATTTTCAAAACAGGTATCAAAAATAAAACATATATCTTTTTTAAGCCCCTGTTCTATGCACTTAAGCGCCTCCAGTACAAATGCTTTATCAGCCCACAGCTCCCTGCTCACCTCATTCCAGTCACAGATATTTTGCTTTACCAATTCAATCACTATATCCCAGTCTCCATAGGCAACATTTATTGAATCCTCATAATAAAACACTGAACTGAAAGGGTTGTATAAAGACCCTACTGTGTATGACCTGGCAAGCTCTAGCAAAACATCCTTATCAGACAGCAGATCACTCTTTATAAAATGGCATGCATCATTATCCTGTTTTATAGCAGCCAGTACCAGTTCTTTATCGGCCCTTAGTTCTTCATTCGCATACTCCAGCGCCAGACCATTCTGCTTTACTGCTTCAAGTACCACTTCTCTGTCTGCTCTCAGTTCTTCACTCGCATACTTCGATGCAAGACCATTCTGCTTTACTGCTTCAAGTACCACTTTTCTGTCTGCTCTCAGTTCTTCACTCGCGTACTGCAGTGCAAGACCGTTCTGCTTTACGGCTGCAAGTACCACTTCTCTGTCTGCTCTCAGTTCTTCACTGGCATGCTGCAGTGCAAGACCGTTCCGCTTTACTGCTGTAAGTATCACTTCCCGATCTGCTCTCAGTTCTTCGCTCGCATACTTTGATGCAAGACCATTCTGCTTTACTGCTTCAAGTATCACTTCCCGATCTGCTCTCAGTTTTTCGCTCGCATACTGCGATGCAAGACCATTCTGCTTTACTGCCGCAAGCACAATTTCTCTATCCGCCATGAAAGTCTTATTGGCGCTGCCTAATGCAAGTCCATATGTGCCTACCGCATCAAGTGTCGCTGCCCTGTCCCAGTGTTCCATACCCACCGTGGATCTCTTCGGTTTCTCTTTAGGCTTAAATGTTTCCCTAAAACAGCACCATTTTCCAAAGTCTTCCTCAAAACCACATCCGCCGTGGGGAACAGCTACTTCCAATGCATTACTGCAATCCTGTGAATTCACTTCATCCAGTAATGTATACGGAAAATGCCAATACTCCCATTCCTCCCCTCGGCGCCTCCTATAGTACTGAAGTGCCGTTCCATCCTGCTTTACCGCTTCAAGCATTATTTCATTATCATCGCGGAGCTCCTTCGCTGCATATCCAAGGGAAATCCAGTTCTGCTTTACTGCCTCCAGTACTACTTCTCGATCAGCCCGCAAATTCTCAGATGCATACTGCAAAGCCCTCCCATTCTGTCTTACTGCAGCAAGCACCACATCCTTGTCATTACGCATATCCTCACTTGCTGTGCGCAGATTCCATCCGTTCTTCTTAACCATTTCCATAACCTTTGTCTTGTCATTACACATAAAATCCTCCTCCTATCACAATTGATCTACAGTTTGTATGATGTTCTTCCATATTTCTTTCTAATCCTATAGAACAAATAAGTACATCGTTATTCTTTTGTATCACATTTGCTCACTGATCCGGGCGTTATAAGCACCAGCCATTACACTGTCCTTGAAATACTCATGAATTCCATCATGCAGTTTTTCCAGAATATAAGAGCCCATTCTATCACTTTTTATAACCCCGAAGATTTCCTCCAGTTCCTCGTAATCAAAGGTATTGCAGTGAGCAAGCCAGTTTCGGAATGTCTTTAACTTTCCACAATCTATTCCAAGTCTCTCCAAATCCCGCTGCACTGAAGTATCTACCGATATGATTTCCCAAAGCTGTATAATACTCAATGCCTTTCGCGCTGCTGAAGCATCCTCCTGTAAAAGTTTTGTCCTAATGCCATTTATCTGGTACCAGATAAAGTCTGTCTTTGTAATCATAAAACTCCTTTCTTCCACGCTGCTGCAGCCTTATTTCTCCGCCTTACGTTAAAATAGTAGCATACCCCCTAAAGCACTATCAGGACAAATTTATACCATTTCAATCTAAAAACGCAGCCTGTACGGCTGCGTCATTACGATGAATATGCCCTTGTAGAACAAGTTTCCGCTATTTATTCTTTTTTTCCAAAAATGCTTTTACGAACATCAAGACTATCACCATATAGAACAGCGCCATATTGTAGATCATGTACCTGCTCTGACAGAAGATCAGAGCAGCCGTGACACCCACATTTGCAAATACAGCACCCACTACAATAAGCGAAGCATCAGCCGTATCCCGAAGGCTTTTATTAAAGTAACAAAGCACGATCAGTACTATCGCCATCACATACACTACGAATGCATATATATTCAACAATGTACTCTTATGTGCAACTGTATTCACAAGCCCCGTAAGCACAGATGAAAAATAGATCCTTACGTACTTTCCCAGATTATCCATTATAAGGCTCTTTACGATAACGCCGCTGAGGCGATCTGCCTCTGTCTGTATTTCCATTTCATCGCTGTAGCCCTCATTCCTTGCATACTCCTCAAAAAGATCCTTAGTTGTATCAATAGTGATCAGATCATAGTGATATTCGTAATGCTCGGCAAGGGACTCCCAGCCCTTTCCGGCATAACTTATATTGCTTCCGTTTTTATCTAATATAGACATGGTCTCTGCAAAAAGTTTTCTTGCCACTTCGTCGTCTATAAGTGACACGTCATCCTTGTCCGCAACATAAAGGGTAGTGGTAAGGACAAGATTCATGTCCCTGGTATTTTTTGCAAACTTTCCCCTGAGTGCAAAATTGTATATGCCCATTATGCCAAACACCAGCATAACGCTCACTCCAAGACCTGCTGCCACCAATACAATCCTTATCAGGTATTTTTTTATATTATCCCTTCCGATACGGCAGAGAACTACAGCTGCCATTGTAACAATGTAACCTACCGCCATCTGCTTCCTCGTAGCCATCATTATGGTAAGCACTATTGCCACCGAAATATATGCCGGTTTTGAATCGTCCAGGACAGCCTTTATCAGCAGGGTAATGAAGATGATCCATAGCGACATTGTAACGCCTTCAGTCATTATCATATTGGAATAGATGGCACCGCGCTCCGAGATAAACTGGCACATTATGGCCACTCCAAAATGGATAAGATACATCAGTACAGCCACTATGTTATTCAGTTCAAAGCGTTTCTTAAAGAACTCCACACAAAAGCATACAGCCAAAGCCTGAAGAACATTCTGGAACAGGACCACTACATTCAAATAAATGCTGTCAGGGAATATTACACGAAAAAAAGCCAGTATCAGCGGATACACCGGCTCCCTTGCTGCTATCATATTTATATATCCCTTGGAATCCGCTCCCAGAGTCGGCCCGAAGATAAAACAAAAGGATGCATAGAATGCAAGGCTGACAATGCAGCGGATCAATAGTATTTTATTATCTTTTTCAGTCAAATATTTTTTTATCTTATCTGTCATATCTTGGATTAAAACAATACACGGATGATCACTGCTGCATCAGTTTCTTCCAGCGCCTTACAATATTCTCCACTCCGAACATTTCCGCGCATTCCGGGCAGCTCTTCTTATATACCAATATCAGTCTCTCATCCGTAAGCATCTGTCTGACACCTTCATATAAAGCAGACGATGCAGCTACATCTTCCTTAAGGATCTCTGCCTTATCCGCTTCCTTAGCCTCGCCGAAGGTCTCATCAGCATTGGCCTTATTCTCGAAGGGCCTTGTAAGGATACCGTATTTTGCGTATTCTATGCCCTCTGCCACTTTTGTCACTTCCGTATCCGGTGCAAGTATCTCACGGGCGCCGGACTTCATGTCGCAGCTCACTACAGGACAGCCACAGGCCACCGCCTCAGTAAGTGCCATAGGCAGTCCCTCATAGTCAGAGCAAAGCACAAAAACATCGGATTTTGAAATATACATAAATGGATTATCTACATTCCCCGGCATATAAACATGTTGTTCCAGCTTATTATCCGCCGTAACTTCCTGCAGGAATTCCTTCTGCGGCCCATCTCCAAGGATCATAAGGCCTGCATCTTCAAGCCCGTCCTCGCTGCGCAGCTGTTTCAAAAGTTTTATGAGCCTTTCCTGGCGCTTTACTAAAGTCAATCGCCCCACAGTAATGATCAGCTTTGAATGAGCCTTTACAAAAGCCTGCGCCTCATCCGGCAATGCCTGATCCTTCAATCTGTTTATCTTATCGTTGTCGGAAAAATTGTGAATGGCTGATACGTCTTTCCGCCGGACGCCGAAATTCTTTATCATGTCCATAGCCGCAAGTTTCGATACCATCACATATCTGTCGCTGAATCTCCCTATGAACTGATGAAAAGCCCTGTGGACAAAAGTCGGGTTCTCATTTGCAGAAGGCATGGAATGATAGACACAGATTATCCTACACTTGCCGTTTCCCCTGCCAGACAACACATTTACGAGATTGGCACCGTCCAAATGGCTGATGACAGCGTCGATTTTTTTCTCTTTCTTGAATTTTGAAAGATACATCGTGCGGTTTACGGTATTCATTACACGCTTATATATCGGAGCAGTCTTTAAGGGCGGCATATTCATGTCTACAAGTTTCCCGCCATGCTCATATATATCCCCGCTGCTTTCAAAAAGGACGAAATAAACATTATAGTCCTTATCAAATACCAGAGTCTGGTTTGCGGCCATACGCTGCGCGCCGCCTCCCACTCCCTGCTGGACCAGAATGGCTATATTCTTTTTTTCATTATTCCCGCTGCTCATAACTTGTATATTATATCAAACATCCATACTTTTTGTTATACCGGCTGACTTGACAAACCATATATGATTCGGTATATATTGTTTCATATTATTTCAACATACGTATTCTATGCTAAAAGCAGCTGCGTTGAATCCATGTAGAATAATAACTAAGAAGATATGGTAAATATTTCATGACCTATTATATCCGTCTTGACGACGCCTGCGAAAAAAGAAATATTGAAAAATGGGACCGGATAGAAAACCTGTTTGATAAATATGGCATAAAGCCCCTGATCGGCGTGATCCCTCATTGTGAGGATCCCATGATGGATGAGTATGAAACAGATGAAAATTTCTGGAACAGAGTTCATTCATGGGCAAATAAAGGGTGGATCATGGCGCTCCACGGGTATTCCCATAAATACACAACTACCGAAGGCGGCTTAAATCCGGTAAACAAGCTTTCTGAATTTGCCGGTGTTCCCCTTGATGAACAAAAAGAAAAAATCAAAAAAGGTGTCGAAGTATTCCGTGCGCATAACATAGAACCACAGGTATTCTTTTCACCTGCACACACTTTTGACATGAATACTCTGGAAGCCCTGCGTTCCGAAAGCTATATACGTATAATCTCAGATACGGTAGCTGACAAGCCATACAGCAAATGGGGATTTACATTCATCCCCCAGCAGTCCGGTCATGTCCGTAACCTGCCATTCAATACCGTAACATTTTGCTATCATCCCAATGAAATGAATGATGATGATTTTGAAGTGCTGGAGAGATTTCTTTCTGAACATAAAGAGAAATTCAGGCCCTTTCCTACAGAACAGGTTCAAAGAAAGTACAGCATTATCGATAAGATGCTGAGCTTTATGTATTTTGTAAGGCGGAGATAGCCAACAGATCCTTAACTGCCTGCAGATTCTTGTTTTCATAATCCTTCATGAATTCTACAGCCGTCTGCGACATTTCAAGTGCCTTTGCGTCATCCCTTACGATTTCTGCTATCGCTTTTGCAAATTCCTTATTATCATCAGTAATAACAGCCACAGGCTTTTCATACGACAAGCCCCTCATCCCCTTTACATGGGTAACCACAGGCTTAGCCTGGGATAAGGCCTCTACCATTTTTATATTGAGTCCGGCACCATGCCTTACGGGATTGATGATTACCCTGGCATCCCTGTAAAGCTCCTCCAGATCCTCCACCCAGCCAAGCTTTGTATAAGCATCACTGTCAGGCAGGCTCTTGCATATAGATCCTGCAAATATAACCTCCGCCTCAGGGCATATTCTCTTAAGCTCCGGCAGAATCTCGTCTATGAAATGCATTACGCCTTCCCTATTGATAACATAGGTGCTGCCTAAGAAAACCACCTTCTTTGTGTCTGCCACATGGGGTTCCTTTATCTCCATATTTTCACCGATGGTAACGGCTTTAGTTGAGCTGCCCTTCCCAAGCATGTTCCTGAAAAAATCCTCTTCCTCATTCTGGATAGCGATTACTACATCAGAACGCTCCAGGGCTGCCTTTTCAGTTGCTTCGGTCATTGCAAAAATATAATTCTTATAATTAACAACATCATACTCCTGTCGTTTCACTGAAGAAACATTCTGTGTCTCCAGCACCTTAAGTGTCCCCTGGGGAACTGAAAGGAAAGCTCTGGTATTGTATGTACATACCACCCAGGCCTGGTCATAGCTATGACTTTCGAAAAACTTTCCCAGATCCCTGCCCAGGTCAGGGGATGTACTCTCATCAAGGCTGAAGTATCTGAAGGCAAAAGGGATATGCAGTATCTCAAGGACTTTGCGAACTTTACGCTTACACCATACAGAAAAAGAACGCTTCCTGTTCATAACAGAGAAAAAATGATCTGCACCTATCCATTCACGAGTCTTTTCCGGATCATCTTCAGGATAGGTATCCATAAAAAGATAGTCTACGGTACACCCTTCGCTCCGTAAAAGATCTATCAGATTTTTTACTCGTTTTCTGTTTCCCCTGTCCATGGGAAAAAGGACAGTTTCGGATATAATCAGAATTTTCTTTGGTTGCATGATAACCACACTCCTACGCTCTCCAGCAAGCCTTTTACCGCAGATTGCACTACCGATCAAGCTGCTTATCAGTAGAACTTACTTATTGCTTTTAATAACGCTCTCTGCATATTCAATCCACATAGCAGTTATATTTTCCGATGTATAGGCACTTGTCTTTTCAGCAGCCTTTCTTCCCATTTTCTCTGCCGCCTCAGGATCATCCAGGATCCTTACCATAGCCTTAGACAGGGCATCAACGTCACCAACGGGAAAAAGAAGGCCATTTTTGCCTTCTTCAATAAGAGCCCGAGGCCCCCCGGGCGGACAGTCGGATGATATGCAGGGAAGTCCCATTGCCATAGCTTCCATAAGGGCATTGGGCATTCCTTCGTATACAGATGAAAGAACAAAGGCAGACGCATCATAAAGCTTTTTTTCAAGTTCTATGCTGCTGCCCATGAAAAGAATCTTTTCAGTCAGTCCATGAGATCTTACCCATTCCTTTACCTGAAAGATTTCATTATCTGCGCCCTTGCCGCCATAGAGCTCCATTGTGGCATCCGGATGTTTCTCCAAAGCCTTCTCAAAAGCTTTTACCATAGTCATATGGTCTTTGACATACACAAACCTGGATGCGCTGACTATGACCTTCCTGCGCTTTTCCGGGGCCTTGATCCCGATATATTTTTTATCAATGGGATTGACAATTATGACTGACTTTTTAGCTATTTCCGGGCCGAAGAAATCCCTTGCCCCTTCGGTCTGAAAAACTATGCCTTCAGCAGTCTTATAATACCTGCTGCTCAGAACCTTCTGAGAAAGTGATGCATAGTAAACATTCGGGTCACTCCTTACAGAAACTACCGCAGGTACCCCGGTACCCCTGGTGGCTGACACAGCCCTGTAATTCAGGTTGCCGCCAAGAGCAAATACAACATCTGGGGATGTACGTTCAATGAGAGCCTTAAGCCTGGCTTTCCGGAGATTTATCTTCTTTAAACGTGAGAACTTTTCCTCTGCTTCAGATAATCCCACATTTTCCCTGATTACCCCCTCTGGAAGCGGGTACTCCACTTTATCAGTCCATTCGGTGGCAATAATGACACCAATGCCCTTTTTCACCATCTCGGCAGCAAGTGTAACACCTACTTTTTCAGCGCCGCCTCTGCCGAGACAGTTCAGATGTATTATTGCCTTTTTCATTTATAGCCCTCTGCAATCATATGCCGTTTTCCTTATATTTCATTAAGTCCCGGACGATAAACAGTTCAAAATTGTCCTAACTTTAGAATTATACCACACGGCGTTCAGATATACATGGCGAAAGAGTGAAACCAGCAGACCTCTTACCTATCCTTTCGGCAGATACACGCTCTTTCATACGGATCTCAGCCCTGCTTATATCATCATTGCTGATCTTTAAATGTCGGCTCTTCACGCGCTCCGGGTTGCGGTAAAGGTCCAGGCTATGCTCCTGCAGGATTGCCTCCGTAAACAACCGGGCACCCCTGCCATTGTCCAGGTCCTTTCTATTTGCCTTTATATACTCTAGTATCCTGTCGGCACCGTCCGCATCCGTAAGGCAGTACCCTTTGTCCTCCAGCATCTTCAGTACTATCTCCTTAAGCTGGTCTTCCGTGTAGTCCTCAAACTCTATCACACGTGATATCCTTGATGAAAGTCCGGGATCAAGCTTAAGGAATTCATTCAGTTCCTTTTTGTACATGGCGAATATCACTGTTACGTCTGGGCAGTTCTCCATATAGCGTACAAATTCTTTTATTGCCTCGCCCATAAAGCCATCTCTGACATCCTCTGTGAAGAAACCTGCCTCGTCAACAAAAAGCACTCCGCCCCTGGCCGCTTCGAAATTCTTCTTAACAAGCGGCGCCGTTTGTCCGATGTATTTTCCGATAAGGGAGGACCGTTCCGCCTCCACAAATACTCCGTTACCTATGCCACACTCAGCAATAAGCTCAGCCAATTTCCTGGCTACGGTAGTTTTTCCACTGCCCGGATTGCCTGTAAAGATCATATGCCTATGGGAATCACGGATCTTCGGATTACGCTGTTCTTCCATAACGAGCGCTGCAAAGTCTTCTACCGTCCGTTTCACATTCTGTAGACCGGTCATGGAATTCAGCTCATCAAGCACGTCATGTTTCTTCTTTTCCTTGATAAACATTTCTGATGTAAGGGCAGCTGATTTTTCACTATCAGCCATCGTCACTGCCTCGTAACAGTGCCTTAGAAGGTGTTCTGTATCAAAGCAGGTACCGTATGTTTTCTTCATGCCGGAAACCGCTGCCTGCAGTACCTCATCAGATGTATCGCAGTAATCAGTTGCAGACAGGAGAAAACGAAGCATGCTAAGTTCCTCTGTCTCATTCCCCTTTTCCAGACGTACCGTTACATTGCGCCACCCTGATATAAAGTCCAGCACCGCCGGATGTGACATCAGCTTTTCGCTTACAATAACTACCTTAAAATTGTTGTGATCTGCCTTAACAGCCTCCATCTTAAGTGCGAGATCAGTTCCATCAGCAAATCCTGTCATTATCTGAATCCTTCCGGGCACCTCTGCTGAGATAAGCGCTTCATAAGGATTTCCCCCTGCCTCCGGATTACTTTCAAAGTTAACGACGCGGTAAAAATCACAATTATCATTACCGCCAAACATCTCAAAGCCGGACGGTGCCCCCAAGTACAAGCTCCCATTTTCCTGATTGCCTGATCCCTTTTCATCCAAACATGGCTCATACTCTTCTAAACACTCATCATCTTCCGCATCCAGGATTTCATCATCCATCTCCATGTCAAAGTAATCTTCTGTTGTCGGCACATGCAATTCTCCCCAGCACTTTGCTGCATAGCAGGCCGCCCGCAGCACACGGCCGCTGTCATGTGGAATACAATCATCCGGCACTGACAAAACCATGGTCTGGGCAAACTTAAAGAAAGGATTTCTTTCTATTGCCCTGTCTATATCAACCATATCCTTAGTCTTAAAATACTCTGATGCCAACATGTCTTCAGGTCCGTGCAGACCAACTCTCTTTTCTAAGGACATACCTGATTCATCCACGAAGATTGCCTTCCGGCAGTAAGGAAGTTTTTTAGCCTGCTCCAATACGGAAATAGCATTCTTTGTAGCCTGAAAAACGCCGTCCTTTTTTTCAGTCTCCATCCCCGCCGGTCTGTCGCAGGGAGATACAGGCGTACTCTCCTGTAAATCTGTAATCCCCTGGACACCAGTTTTCCTTATTGCATTTGTATTTGTCTCCATAGTTTAAGTTCCTCCCTTATGTTTTCTTGAATCAATCTGCATTTGCGTCGTCCCAGCCTTCTGACCGGTCATTCAGCTGTTTTTAAGCACCATGTCCACTACGCCATAGGCCACTGCCTCGTCAGCACGCATCCAGTGATCCCTGTCTGTATCCTTTGCAATCTTCTTAAGATCCTTGCCGCAGTTCTTTGCAAGTATCTCGTTCAGGATCTGTTTTGTGTCCTTGATATGCTCAGCTGCAATCACAAGCTCCGTCGCCTGGCCTTCCATTCCGCCGGATGGCTGATGTATCATCACTTCACCGTGGGGCAGTATTGCACGCTTGCCTTTTGCTCCGCCGGAAAGAATGACTGCTCCCATGCTCGCAGCCCTTCCAAGGCATACCGTAGCCACATCAGGCTTGATATACTGCATAGTATCGTAAATTGCTAAACCTGCCGACACCGATCCCCCGGGAGAATTGATATAAAGCTGTATGTCCTCATCCGAAACAGCCGCAAGGTGAAGGAGCTGTGCCGTTATGGATGCGGACATCTCATCCGTCACCTCTCCCACAAGGTGTATTACACGGTTCTCCAGATTCTTTGAAAAAATGTCATTACTTCTGCCTCTTTCATCAGTTACGATAGGATTTATTACCATAGTGTTTTCCTCCTTAAACTTAAAATGATTGCATAGCTGCAATTTCTACGCTGTGTTTTATAACGTAATCATAGCAGAGCCATAAAACACATATAGGTATAAATTTATCCCTTTTAATATATGTTTAATATTCTCTAAACAGCATCAAAAAAGCGGCGGTGAGCCTCTCCCACCGCCGCTACTAAGAATAACACTTTAACCTGTCACTTCCCGAATTCCTTTTCAAAAGCCGGATAGTTTTTGTCTGCAGGAACTGCAAGGATGACCTTCTTTACTCCAGTATCGCTGAAATATTCACGAAACAGCGTTGCAACAACATCCGGTTTCTGGGCAAATACGCCGCAACCGAAAGCACCTGCGATGAAGGTTTCAACACCCTCTGCATCACATATATCCCTTATAAAACAGATCCTTTCCCGCAGTGCCTCCTCGTTTTCCCCCTCCGTAAATCTTCCGTCCCTGAACATCAGTGAACGGTTAGGAGCCGCACAGGTAAGCACATCTACCGATACACTTTTTCCTGTCTTCGAGAAAAAGCTTATACCTGGTGAATAAAGTGCCCGATTCTGATACAGTCCTTTGTTAAGGTGTGCCTCATTCAATTCATAATACTCAGTAAACTCGCGGATGACATTATAGAGAAATGAATCATGGCATATGGATTCCTCCTGTGCCATAGCTCCCCTTATAAAGCCGCCACCGGCATGCCGATAGCTTGCAAAATTCAGGACAGCCACTTTTCCGTTGCCTGCATTCCTAAAAATGCTGTCCTGGGTAAATGACTGCTCCAAGGTAAATTCAGCCATTTGTCCTGTACCCTTTTCTCTCGAAAATGCGGTATCATACAGTTTTGTTTCCTTTACGCTCTTCTGTATCGCATCCGCATACAGCCTGTCCATTTCCTTAGTATGTCTTACTGCAACATCTTTCCGCTGTTCTTTTCTGTCCATGATCGTCTCTCCTTTTTTGATTTTTCAGACACTGTCATAGCCTATGGTTGATTCCGGCTTTGCCCCAAGTCGTTTCATCAATAGTCATCGCCTTCCTCCCCCTTGTAAAAATTTTCGTTTTTCCTTCCTATAGTGTTTTATCTTACTGCTTCGTCACCAGGTCAAAGTCTGGCAGACGTTCTGGCATACCTGTACCACAGCTGTATCCGACATCTCCATAATATGATCCAGGATACCGGTAAACTTCATTACCCTTAACAGCTCTACCGCAAAGGCTATGTTTATGATAGTTATTGCTGTCAGCACTACAGCAAATACGATGTGCTTTTCTCTTGCTGAAAGCATTTCCCATTCTTCCCTAAACATTAAGCACCAACCTCCAAATTTTATTCCGGAATTTTATGCCCAGTTAAACGGTATCTGGCAATCCACGTCACAGTCCGGAATATTCATGAAGCTGCCTTCCTCGTCATCCGCATTCGTATTATGCGAGGACATACAAGGTTTCTCATCCTCCGGCTCCAATGGCTCACCAAGCGCAACCTTATTCACGGTATAAAAGAATGAACTGTCGTTCAGGACAACTGCAGACAGTAAACGTATCTGACGCTCATAGGGCTCAACCATTTTTTCAAAGGACTCATACCAGCAAAAGTCTTCGGT
>JAILDD010000108.1 GCA_024689605.1 Lachnospiraceae bacterium | reverse complement strand
GCACACTTCATCGGTATCCTTGTACCAGAGTGCACCGTCAAAAGCCTCGGCCATGGACTTGCATAAGGGACCTGCACAGATAAGCACATCCACGCCCCTTTCCTTCGCATAGGCTCCGATGTCGGCATGAAGCTTGTTCTCATGGCCGCCCAGCTCGTACATATCACCCAGCACAGCCATCTTTCTTCCCTCAGCCTTGCACAGAAGGTCAATGGCCGCCCTTACGGATGTGGGGTTGGCATTGTAGCAGTCGTCTATTATGGTAAGCTTGCCGGATTTTATTATGTTGCTCCTGCCGCCCGTTGCCTTTACTTGTTCTATTCCCAGCCTTATCTGCTTGCTCCTTAAGCCCAGCAGCTTTCCTACCGCTGCCGCAGCAGTAGCATTGAGTATCATGTGGTCACCGGACAGCGGGATATGAACATTGATCCTGAAAGCCTTCGGGCCCTTTATAGTCACATCACTTCCGTACAGACCGCAGTCCTTCACATTTTCTGCCCTGTAATCAGGGGCACGGCCTTCCGTCATTCCTGAAAAGCCGAACCTTATGGGCTTGACGCCCTTAACTTCAGTTATTGTATTGAGCTCATCATCCATGCCATTGAGGATGATGCCGCCCTTTCCGGTAAAGTATTCGAATATTTCCGATTTTGCCTTTAATACACCATCCCTGTCACCCAGGTTTTCCAAGTGGCACTCTCCGATATTGGTGATAACCACTGTATCCGGTCTTGCAATATGCGAAAGCCTGGTCATCTCATCAAAATGGTTTATGCCCATCTCCACTACGGCACATTCATCATCATCCCTGATACGAAGGATCGTAAGAGGTACGCCTACTTCATTATTGTGGTTTCCCTCAGTAGCACAGACCTTTTTCCCCTGTGAAAGCACGGAAGCCACCATCTCCTTGGTGCTGGTCTTGCCCACGCTTCCGGTTATGCCTATTACATGGCAGGAAAGCTGTTCCCTGTAAAATGCCGCAATGTATTTAAGTGCTAAGAGGCTGTTATCCACCAATATGCAGGGACCTGCAGGATTTTCCGGAAGCTCCTCGCATACTACAGCAAGAGCACCCTTTTCAAAAACCTGTCCGATAAAGCTGTGGCCATCCACACGCTCACCCTTCGTGGCTATGAAGACACCGCCTTCCTCCACCAGCCTTGAATCAATGACAACGCAGGAAGCCTCGGCTTCTTCATTATACTCGCCATGTATCTCGCCGCTGCATGCCTCTGCGATATTCTTGATGGTCATGTTTTTCATTATTATTTGTTACCTCACTGCTTTCCGCCATATCCGGTCTCATATCAGACCGACAGGCTTTGCGTCTCCTACAGGCCGGGTCTGCCCTTGAAGTCTCTAAGTGCTATCTCCATTAATTTCTCACACAATGCCGCATAGTCCATTCCCACGCAGGCAGCCTCCTGTGGAAGAAGCGACATGGGTGTCATACCGGGAAGGGTATTGGCTTCCAGGCAGTAAATGTTTTCGTCCTCATCCATCATAAAATCCAGTCTCGCATAAGCGTTAAGCCTGAGGACTCTGTATATCTTCTCGGCAGTACGCTGTATCTCCTCGGTCTTCTCCTTGGAAAGCTCGGCAGGACACACCTCATTGGTCATACCCTTCTGGTATTTATTCTTATAATCGTATCCTCCGGTCACCGGCATTATCTCAACTATGGGAAGTGCATTCCCGTCTATCAGGCCGCAGGTGAATTCCCTGCCCTTTACGAATTTCTCGATTACAACATAGTCATCATAAGCTGACGCTGCCTTTATAGCTTTGTCCATCTCATCGCGGTCATTCACGATATATGTTCCAACGGAAGAACCGCCGTTATTTGCCTTGACTACAGCAGGATATCCGATCTCACGCACTTCATCACCGATAAAAAGTCCGTAGCCCTCAGGGGTAGGCAGGCCATTCACACGCATTATATCCTTTGCGATTATCTTGTTCATGCAGATGCCGCTGCTTAAGTAATCAGTTCCTGTGTAAGGGATTCCCATCAGCTCAAAAGCCGCCTGTATCTTGCCGTCCTCACCATTGGCACCATGCAGTGCCATAAATACCACGTCTGCCATATAGCAGATTTCCAGAACATTCGGTCCGAAGAAAGTCTTAAGACTATCTGTACGCATCTTTTTTACCGCCTCGAGATCAGGACTTTCTTCTTTTATATCCTCTATACCCTCAGCCCAGTCCCTGTCCAGGTCAAAGACTTTTCCTGCCTCTTCCCTGGAAAGATCTATTCCCAGAAATACATCAAGCAGAACCGCCTGATGTCCTTTTGACTTAAGTGCCCTGTATATGCCTGCACCGGAAATAAGTGAAACCTCACGCTCTGTGCTTGTCCCTCCGGCTAAAACCACAACCTTCATTATAGTAAAAACTCCTCTGCAAAATATTATTTGTAACTAAAGCTTCCCACATGTAGTCTCTTCCCACCGCTATAGTTCACCTGCTTATAGGATATTTCACCAAGCGAGTTTATATGGTGTGGAAAGTTTTAATTTGTTACTATTGTCCCGCAATATACCTTGCCACATGTACGCCGCTGGCTGATGCATGGGAAAGTGAATGGGTGATGCCGCTGCAGTCACCTATTATAAAGAGATTCTTATACGGCGTCTCCAGATTCTCATCAATGGCAACCTCCATATTGTAGAACTTAACCTCCACGCCATAAAGCAGGGTATCATCATTTGCCGTACCCGGTGCGATCTTGTCCAGCTTGTAGATCATCTCTATGATGCCGTCCAGTATACGCTTAGGCATCACAAGACTTAAGTCGCCCGGTGTTGCCGCAAGCGTGGGCGTAATGAAAGCTTCATCTATTCTGGACTGCGTACTCCTGTGACCGGTGATAAGATCCCCGAAACGCTGCACTATTACGCCGCCCCCAAGCATATTGGAAAGCTTTGCAATACTCTCGCCGTATCCGTTGCTGTCCTTGAAGGGCTCTGAAAAATGCTTTGCCACCAGCAGGGCAAAATTGGTATTCTCCGTCTGCTTTTCCGGATCCTCGTAGCTGTGTCCGTTAACAGTCACTATGCCGTTGGTATTTTCATTTACCACAGCTCCCTTGGGATTCATACAGAAGGTACGGACCAGATCGCCATACTTTGCGGTACGGTATACTATCTTACTTTCATAAAGCTCATCAGTCAGATGTGAAAAGACTTCAAAGGGAAGCTCCACCCTTACACCGATATCCACGCGGTTTGATTTGGTAGGGATATCCATGTCGCGGCATACTGTCTCCATCCATTTGCTTCCGCTCCTGCCGGCCGAGATAACGCAGTATTTTCCTTCAAAGCAGTCGCCGCCGACTTTTATCTTATATCCGTCTTCAGTCTTTTCAACTTTTTCAACAGGTGAAAGGAAATGGAAATCCACCTTATCTTTGAGTTCATTAAAGATATTCTCAAGCACAACATAGTTTATATCCGTGCCCAGGTGCCTTACGGACGCATCCAGAAGATGCAGGTCATTCTGAAGGCAGAGCTTCTTGATCTCGGTATTTGCGGTGGAATAAAGCTTTGTGCCTTCGCCGCCGTGGCTCATGTTGATATCGTCAACATACTCCATCAGCTCTATTGCCTTTTTCTTCCCTATATACTCAAAAAGAGTGCCGCCAAACTGGTTCGTGATATTGTATTTTCCATCGGAAAAAGCACCTGCTCCGCCGAAGCCGTTCATTATTGAACAGGGCTTGCAGCCCACACAGCTTTTTACCTTCACGCCGTCTATGGGACATTTCCTTTTCTCAAGGGGATTGCCCGTTTCGAAAACCGATATCTTAAGCTTTGGATTAAGCTTCACCAGCTCATACGCACTGAATATACCGCCGGGGCCCGCCCCTATTATCAACACATCTGCTTTATCTGCCATAAAACCCTCCGAGTATAAATCCTCAAAGACAACATATATTTGTATTTTACCACTAATTTAAGGTACTGTCTTATGCAGTTTTAGGGCCGGGCTATGTTTTTTCATTATTATCACCAATTTTCATCCCCCTTATTGACAATAATCACCAAAAAAAAGACCGCTTTCCTCCTTTTTTTATTTTCCTTTTGACATTGTATTTTTATCAATACACTATATAATCATACTGTCGCAGGGGGGCAACCGTAACTATCCTTAGGGATTCAAAGCATTTTGATGAAAGGGACACAGGGTGATCGTCATGAACAACAAGTGGGTGAGGGCTGCCATACCGGCACTGCTGATACACTGCTCCATAGGAACAGTTTACTGCTTTTCCACCTTTAAAGAGTCAATTGCACAGACCATCGGAATGGACGGTTTCTCCGTCGGCTGGGCTTTCAGCCTGGCGATATTTTTCCTTGGAATGTCCGCCGCATTTGCCGGCAGACTGGTAGAACTGAATATCCATGTATCATCACTGATGTCAGCCATTTTCTTTACCACCGGCATGATAGGCACAGGACTTACCATAATGTTCTGCAAAGGCATACCTGCCCTGATCCTTTTATATCTCTTTTACGGATGTATCATGGGCATAGGCTTAGGCGTAGGATACCTTACTCCCGTAAAGACGCTTATGCTCTGGTTTAAGGACAACAAAGGGCTTGCTACCGGCATCTCCATAATGGGCTTCGGACTGGCAAAAGCTATCGCTACACCCATCATGGAATTCCTTCAGAACAGATTTGGCATAGCTCCTATGTTCTTAATACTCGGCGCCGCATATTTTGTAATGATGTATGTTGGACATGTACTTCTCAAAAAGCCTGAAGGCTGGGTGGAAAATAAAGCAGCCGACGACGGATTCAATGTCATGTCAATGTTCAAAGATAAAACCTTCGTGGGAATATGGCTTATCTTCTATATCAATATCCACTGCGGCCTCATGCTTATTCCTTATGAGAAGCAGCTCCTAAATGACAGGTTTGCGGCCCTGTCAATACTTCCGCTTATAGTAAGCGTTGTTCCTTCAGTAACTGCACTATGCAATGCACTGGGAAGGATTGGATACTCTACCGTTTCCGACAAAATGAAAGACAGAGCCATAGTTTATAACATCATTTTCATCTCATGCATACTGATGACGCTGCTTACCAGGTTCCTGCCCTTCGGCCTGCTGGTAATACTTATGCTCATGGTCATAAACTTAGGCTACGGCGGCGGCTTCTCTACACTTCCCGCGCTGCTTGATTCAAGATTCGGAATGAAGAATATTTCAAAGATACACGGCCTCGCCCTGTCTGCATGGGCAGTAGCCGGCATCACAGGCAATAACCTGTCAGAGATCATACTGAACCACAGCGGCGGTGATTATAATGTAGTCATTGTTGTTGCAGGTGTGCTGTATGCCATCGCACTGCTGATCTGTGCAGTACTGGTTAACAAGAAGAAAAACAGCTAAAGACTAAAGCGATCAAAAAAGTCGGGCAGGGATTCGTCCCTGCCCGTTTTTTTATATTGCATATAATAGAGTGTAATTCTACCTCACCAAATCAAGGTGCTGTATGGTTCCAACACTTCCATCTTCATGAAGGAACACTCCCGTCTCCCGAATGAGCCCATTGGTATGGTTGTCATACAATGACTTAAGAGCGAAATCCGTCGACTGTTTCTGAAGGCATATCGCACCTACATCCGCAGACTTAAGAGTATACAGAGACTGAGAGCCGTCATCCTCCGTCACCCATATGCGCAGTCTGCTGTATATGCTGTCCGCCTCGTCTATCCAGCCGTTGCCGTCCTCATCATATTCGGCAAGGTCAGCAAATCCGTCACCTGACGATGTACCGAAAAGCTCGCTTCCGTCATTGATGATGCCGTCACCATTTAAATCCAGCGCCAGATATCCGCTGTCGGAATTAAGCCTTGATATACTGTCAAGCTCCCCGTCGGAATCAAGGTCAAAGAACACCTTTTCATCGGATACATTTGCAATGTTTCCCCGCAGGTTAATAACAAGAGGATCCATTACATTAAGTGCATTGTCTGCATAGATGTCCGTCTGCTTCATGTACTCTTCCCTGAAGCTTCTGCTCATGGTTAACTGTAAGTTAAAATCAATCTCCCTGCCGTCTGCCGTTATGACTTTGCCGACAGTAGAAAAGTCTGTCCTTTCAGTCTCCTCGTAGGAAGCATACTCACTGTAAGAAGCTATGGGCACTTTTCCGTCGCTTCCATAATTTGAAGAGTAAGACTTAGATCCCTCTGCACCTGACTTTGCCTCATGGCCCCTGCCGAAAAGAATCTGACGAAGCCTCTGCAGCAGATACAGCAGGCTCTCGTGTCTTATCTGCTCCAAGGATTTCTCCTCATCCTCTGCCTGGTATCTGTTAGAAACTGATGTCTTGAGACTGCTGTAGAGCATATCTCCGGCAGACATTTCATCCATGCCGCTTACCGTTCCGTCTGCGAATGACTTTAACCTGTTTTTAAAACTCTCCTTTCCTTTCTGATCCGTTACACTTGCAAGTACATACGGATCGGATGCAGCTCCCCCGCTGACTCCACTGGCACTTCTTCCGGATATAAACCTGCCGGAATAGTTCCACATAGTGGCAGATCCGGAAGTGCCTGTAATGGTCATGCTCCGCCCCTGGCTTGAGGCCCTGGAAAAGCTCCGTGCCGATCCCATATTTACGGTACCGGAACTAATGATCATATAATGACCTCCTTATGAAGCAGCCACCTCTCACCCTAAAAGGTTCCTTCCCCGTAAAATAAGAAGACGCAGACAAAACAAGAATATCCTTTTTCCTGTTTCATCCACGTCCCTGTGTCCGCTATTTTATTCACGAACCTCACCTATTGGCCGGTAGATAAGCTCCATGTATATCATATATCGGACTAAAGGCTTATGCGCTTTATAGCATCCTTCAGAGTATCTTTAACATCCTGTACCAGTTCTTTGGGCTCCAGAGGAGTCACAAAATCGCAGTTCTGGATCAAAAACTGCCTGGCATTGATATAGCTCTTATCACGAACAGTGATCTTTACATATCCTTCCGAATCATCATCTTCGATTTTCATAACCTTGCCAAAATTATCCACTGCTAAAGAAACCACATCTGCCTGACAGCGGAAGGTAAAGTTTATACGCTTATCATTAGATGCATACCTCATCATAGGATAAGCAGAAATATAATCCTCCGGCTGAAACTTGTTTTTTTTGAAATAATTATCCCTTAACTCATCCGGGATTTCTTCTCTTTTTTCTTTTTTTGAAAGAACCCGGAGAGCCATAATGCGGTCTACCCTATAGTGCTTGGTGTTTTTCTCTCCCGCACAGGTTGCTATAAGGTACAGCTGCCCCTTCTGCGAAATCATAGCATACGGATTTAATCTGATCTTTTTTCCGCCATCTCTTTCTTTAAAACATAGTTTTCCTCTTTCGCCGGGGACGTAATTTCCCTGTACCACTTCAACCTGCCTTTTATTTGTTATGGCATATCTGAGTATCATCACTTTTTTAAGCATGGTGGATCCCTCAGAGGGTAATTTTCCTTTTGTATCCTCCGGCCTCAGTTCAGGAACCTCTTCATTCTCCCGCAGATCAAGGTATGAAAGCTGCGGAAGATCCGTAAGCTTTTTGGTCCATATATCATAAAAATCCAGGGTTTTCTTATCACCTTTCTTTCCCCAGTATCCTCCTGCCACCGCCGTCCTGGCAGCCAGATATTCCTTTTCTTCCTCCGAAAGATAGTGATTGCTCTCCACCGCTGAGTTTATGTAATGCACATCGCTTTCCGAAAGTATCGGTTCGAAGTAATAATAGTTTGAGTGAGTTTCGCCCTCTTCTTTTTTCCCTTTCACTTCATCAGATTCAGCAAGAACAACACGACCTCCAAGTATCCGATATATATCCAGAGGCAATCCTTCCGGCACACCTTCAGGCCATGTGATGGGATCGATATCTTCTCCGACATAAACCCTTCCCAGATCGCAGAGTTCTGAAAGTTTTCTTCTGATCCTCTTGTTCATATGTGCCTCTTTGATACCGGATCCAAAACCATTCTCATCCGAATCTACAAAGAAGCGGTTTCCCAGTTCCTCCCTGATAAAATTAATTGTCCTGGGGTGGTTCTTATCGGAACAGGTTTTCAGAACACTCACGATCATAATATCTATGTTCTGGTCTATAAATTTTTCCCACTTTGCTTTTTCCATACAAAACAGCCCCGGTTCAGTCTTTTCTTTTCCCAAAAAACATTTTTACAAACATCAGCAACAGTACCATATAAAACAAAGCCATATTATAGATCATATACCTGCTCTGGCAGAAGATCAGCGCCGCCGTGACTCCGACATTTACAAGTATGGCACCTGAAACCATCAGTGCAGTGTCGGATGTATCCCGCAGTTCCTTTTTAAAGTAACAGAGCACGATCATCACTATCGCGGTCACGTATACTACGAATGCATATATGTTCAATAATGTACTCTTGTGGGCAACGGTATTAACAAGTCCAGTAAACACAGAGGAAATATAAATCTTTACATACTTGCCCAGATTATCCACAACGAGGCTTCTCACAATGACACCGCTAAGTCTGTCTGCCTCTGCCTGAATTTCCATCTCGTCACTGTAACCCTCGTTCCTTGCATATTCCTCAAAAAGGTCTTTGGTTGTATCTATTGTGATCAGGTCATAGTGATACTCATAATGCTCAGCAAGTGATTCCCAACCGTTTCCTGCATAACTGATATTGCTTCCGTTTTTATCCAATATTGACATAGTCTCTGAAAAAAGCGCCTTTGCTGCATCATCGTCAATAAGCTTCGCATCACCCCTGTCAGCTACATAAAGCGTGGTGGTAAGGACCAGGTTCATGTCCCTGGTGTTCTTTGCAAACTTACCTCTGAGTGCAAAATTATATACGCCCATTATTCCAAACACGAGCAGAACACTCAGTCCGAGACCTGCAGCCACCAGGACTGCTCTTGTCAGATATTTTTTTATGTTATCCCTTCCGATGCGGCAGAGAACCACTGCTACCATGGTCACAATATAGCCCACAGCCATCTGCTTTCTGGCGGCCATCATAAGAGTAAGCACTACCATTACAAAAACATATGCCATTTTTGAATCATCCAGAACTGCTTTTATCAGCAGCGTAATAAAGATGATCCACAGAGACATGGTGATCCCTTCAGTCATTATCATATTGGAATAGACTGCGGCGCGCTCTGAGAAAAACTGGCACATAACTGCCACACCGAAATGGATAAGGTACATCAACACCGTCACCACCTCGTTCAGCTGAAAGCGTTTCTTAAAGAATTCCACACAGAAGCACACTGCAAAAGCCTGCAGAATATTCTGAAACAATACCACAGCATTAAGATAAATGCTGCCAGGAAAAATCAGACGAAAAAAAGCCAGTATCAAAGGGTACAGTGGCTCCCTGGCAGCTATCATATTTATGTATCCCCTGGAATCAGCACCGAGAACCGGTCCGAAGATAAAACAAAAGGATGCATAGAATATAAGGCATACTATGCACCGGATCAGCATTTTTTTATTTTCCTTTAAATATGTTTTAATTTTATCTGTCATATCCAACTTACAGCGAATGCCGGCTATCTGTTATATATATTATGTAACATACACCTCCGGCTCATTTTACAGCGATTTCCATTCACTGCTGCATGAGCATTTTCCAGCGCCTTACTATATTATCCACACTAAACATTTCCGCACATTCTGGACAGCTCTTTTTATAAGCCAATATAAGCCTTTCATCCGTAAGCATCTGTCTGACGCCCTCATAAAGAGCAGATGAAGCAGCCTCGTCTTCCTTCAGGATTTCAGCTTTGTCCGCCTCTTTAGCCTCACCGAAGGTCTCATCGGCATTGGCCTTATTCTCAAAGGGCCTTGTAAGTATGCCATATTTTGCATATTCGATTCCTTCTGTCACTTTAGTAACATCCGTATCCGGAGCCAGTATCTCTCTTGCCCCTGATTTCATATCGCAGCTCACCACAGGACAGCCGCAGGCCACAGCCTCAGTAAGTGCCATAGGCAGCCCCTCATAGTCAGAGCATAGTACGAAAACATCAGACCTTGAAATATACATAAAAGGATTATCCACGTTTCCCGGCATATAGACATGGGCATCCAGCTTACCGTCAGCCGTAACTTCCTTCAGGAATTCCTTTTGAGGGCCGTCTCCCAGGATCATCAGTCCCGCATCCTCAAGACCATCCTCGTTCCTCAGCTTCTGCAAAAGCTTTATAAGCCTTTCCTGACGCTTTACAAGAGTCAGCCGTCCCACAGTAATGATAATCCTTGAGTGGGCATTTATAAAATCCTGTGCATCATCCGGCAGTACATTATCTTTAAGCCTGTTTATCTTTTTATTGTCTGAGAAATTATGTATGGCGGATATATCCTTCCGCCTTACGCCGAAATTTTTCATCATGTCCATGGCCGCCAGCTTCGAAACCATCACATATCTGTCACTGAACCGGCCTATGAACTGATGGAAGGCCCTGTGGATAAAAGTCGGATTTTCATTTGCGGAGGGCATGGAATGATAGACACATATTATCCTGCACTTATTGCCGCCCCTGCCCGACAGCACATTTACCAGATTGGCTCCGTCCAGATGACTGATAACGGCGTCAAGCTTTTTTTCTTTCTTGAATTTTGCAAGATAGACCGTACGGTTGACGGTATTCATGACACGCTTATAAACAGGCGCGGTCTTTATGGGCGGCATATTCATATCTATAAGACTGCCGCCATGCTCATATATGTCCCCGCTGTTTTCAAACAGAACGAAATATACATTATAGTCCTTATCAAATACCAGAGTCTGATTCGCAGCCATGCGCTGTGCACCGCCGCCTACACCCTGTTGGACCAGAATGGCTACATTCTTTTTTTCTTTTTTTTCATTTTTCATAATAAACTCCAAACATTATTATAACAGACATCACAGCTTTTTGTTATACCGGCTGACTTGACAAACCCCATACGATTCGGTATATATTGTGTATTCCTGACAAGCATCAAATGATTTTAGTTTATAATGCTTTCGTACCCGGAATACCATATGGACAGATTTCATCCACTACGAAAGCACAGTAATTAGATTCGTATACAATGTAACTGTCATAAATGGTTACTCTATAATAACAATAATAAGGAAACGGTATTTATTTCATGGCTTACTATATCCGTCTGGACGATGCCTGTGAAAAACGAAATATTGAAAAATGGGACAGAATAGAAGCCCTGTTTGATAAGTATGGCATAAAGCCTTTGATCGGAGTGATTCCCCATTGCGAAGACCCTATGATGGGTGAATACGAAACGGATGATCATTTCTGGGACAGAGTACATTCCTGGACGAAAAAAGGCTGGACCATGGCACTTCATGGATATTCCCACAAATATACCACCAATGATGGCGGTTTAAACCCTGTAAACAAGCTTTCGGAATTTGCGGGAGTCCCGCTTGAAGAACAGAAAGAAAAAATAAAAAAAGGTGTTGAAGTATTCAGATCCCACAACATAGAGCCACAGGTGTTTTTTTCACCTGCACACACTTTTGATATGAACACATTGGAAGCTCTGCGTTCCGAAAGCGATATACGGATCATTTCTGACACGGTAGCCGACAAGCCATACAGCAAATGGGGATTTACATTCATCCCCCAGCAGTCCGGGAATGTCCGCAAACTGCCCTTCAGCACCGTAACATTCTGCTACCATCCAAATGAAATGAATGATAATGATTTTGATGTGCTTGAAAAATTTCTTTCTTCACATAAAGAATCATTTAAACCATTTCCTGCCGAACCCGTTCAGCGAAAGTACAGCCTTATAGACAAAATGCTGAGCTTTATGTATTTTGTAAGGCGAAGATAAATTATGCCAAAAGATCTTTCACTGCCTGCAGATTCTTATTCTCATAGTCTTTCATGAATTCCACTGCTGTCTGTGACATCTCAAGCGCCTTTGCGTCATCCCTTACGATTTCGGCTACCGCTTTTGCAAATTCTTTATTATCATCAGTGATCACGGCAACCGGCTTTTTATATGAAAGGCCACGCATGCCCTTTACATGGGTAACCACCGGCTTCGCCTGGGACAAAGCTTCTACCATTTTTATGTTGAGGCCTGCACCATGCCTTACGGGATTAATGATAACTCTGGCATCCCTGTAAAGCTCCTCCAGATCCTCCACCCAGCCAAGCTTTGTATAAGCATCACTGTCAGGCAGGCTCTTGCATATGGATCCTGCAAAGATCACCTCAGCCTCAGGACATATCTGCTTAATCTCCGGCAGGATATCTTCTATGAAATGAATTACGCCTTCCCTGTTGATAACATAGGTGCTGCCAAGGAAAACCACCTTTTTTGTATCTGCCACATGCGGTTCCTTTATCTCCATGTTCTCGCCTATGGTGACAGCCCTTGTTGAGCTGCCCGCGCCGAGCATATTCCTGAAGAATTCCTCTTCTTCATTCTGAATGGCGATTACCACATCAGAACGCTCCAGTGCTGCCTTTTCGGTTACTTCGGTCATTGCGAATATATAATTTTTATAATTTACTGCATCATACTCCTGTCTTTTTACTGAAGATACATTCTGTGTCTCCAGCACTTTAAGAGTTCCCTGGGGAACAGACAGAAACGCTCTGGTATTGTATGTACATACTACCCAGACCTGGTCATAACTGTGGATTTCAAAAAACTTTCCGAGATCCCTGACCAGGTCAGGGGATGTGCTCTCATCAAGACTAAAATACCTGAATGCGAATGGTATATGCAGAATTTCAAGAACTTTGCGGACTTTACGCTTGCACCATACAGAAAAGGAACGTTTTCTGTTTATGACAGTGAAAAAATGCTCTGCGCCTATCCATTCACGGGTTTTCTCCGGATCATCCTCAGGATATGTGTCCATAAAAAGATAGTCTACGGTGCATCCTTCGCTGCGCAGCAGATCGATCAGGTTTTTCACCCTTTTCCTGTTTCCCCTGTCCATAGGGAAAAGGACCGTTTCCGATATAATGAGTATTCGTTTCATGCTAACATTCCATTCATATATATTTTTGTGACATTTAGCCACGTCGAACCACCGGTGGATTGACAAAAATTCAGCCGCCTGCTACCTATCATATGGCATAACCCCAGCTGTATAACTTACCTCTTATGTTTACTTACACTCTCTGCATATTCAATCCATTTGGCAGTTATATTCTCTGCAGTATACGCGCTTGTTTTTTCCGCTGCTTTTCTGCCCATCTCTTCCGCAGCTTCAGGATCATCTAAAACCCGAACCATTGCCTTTGCCAGTGCATCAACATCCCCCACGGGAAAAAGAAGACCGTTTTTGCCCTCTTCGATAAGAGACCTCGGTCCTCCCGGCGGACAGTCAGAAGATATGCAGGGCAGTCCCATGGCCATTGCCTCCATTAAGGCATTTGGCATTCCCTCATACACAGATGAAAGCACAAAGGCAGACGCATCAAAAAGCTTTTTCTCAAGCTCTATGCTGCTGCCCATGAAAAGTATCTTATCCGTCAGCCCGTGTGACCGCACCCATTCCTTCACCTGAAAAACCTCATTATCGGCACCCTTTCCGCCATAGAGTTCCATTAAGGCATCCGGGTGTTTTTCCAGAGTCTTTTCAAAGGCCTTTACCATGGTCATATGGTCTTTAACATAGACAAATCTGGACGCACTTACTATAACCTTCCTGCGCTTTGCAGGCGGCTTAATCCCTATATATTTCTTATCAATGGGATTGACAATTATTGCTGATTTCCGGGCTATTTCCGATCCGAAGAAGTCCCTTGCCCCTTCCGTCTGAAATACTATCCCTTCAGCAGTCTTATAGTACCTGTGACTTAATACCTTCTGAGAAAGTGATGTATAATAGACATTGGGATCGCTTCTTACGGATACCACCGCAGGCACACCCGTCCCCCTGGTAGCTGATATCGCCCTGTAGTTCAGATTGCCGCCAAGGGCAAACACAACATCCGGAGATATACGCTCAATAAGCGCCTTAAGCCTGGCCTTACGGAGATTGATTTTTTTCAGTCGGGAAAACTTCTCCTCAGTTTCGCTTAAACCCACATTTTCCCTGATAACACCCTCAGGAAGGGGATATTCTACTTTATCTGTCCATTCAGTGGCAATAATGACACCAATGCCTTTTTTCACCATCTCGGCAGCAAGCGTAACACCTACCTTTTCAGCGCCGCCTCTGCCAAGGCAGTTAAGATGAATTATTACCTTTTTCATTCCATGTCCTCTTCTTTATTTCTTATGTTTAAGACAGAGATCTACTCAAAACCGTCCTAACTTTCAAATTATACCACACGGAATTCAGATATACACGGTGAACATCAGCTGCTTCTAAGCACCATATCAACTACGCCGTATGCCACTGCCTCATCGGCGCGCATCCAGTGGTCCCTGTCTGTGTCCTTTGCGATTTTTTTCAAATCCCTGCCGCAATTCTTCGCAAGAATTTCATTCAGGATCTGCTTCGTGTCCTTGATATGCTCCGCAGCAATTACAAGCTCTGTTGCCTGTCCCTCCATACCACCGGAAGGCTGGTGTATCATCACTTCTCCATGAGGCAGTATAGCGCGCTTGCCCTTTGCTCCGCCGGAAAGAATGACCGCCCCCATGCTTGCAGCCCTTCCCAGGCAAACCGTAGCCACATCAGGCTTGATGTACTGCATGGTATCGTAGATTGCAAGCCCTGCCGACACGGATCCCCCCGGCGAATTTATATAAAGCTGGATATCCTCATCCGAAACAGCTGCAAGATGGAGGAGCTGCGCCGTTATCGATGCGGACATTTCGTCAGTCACCTCCCCCACCAGATGTATCACACGGTTCTCCAGGTTCTTTGAAAAAATATCATTACTTCTGCCTCTCTCATCTGTTACGATTGGGTTGATCACCATAGTATTTTCCTCCTTTGCGCTGTTTTGTTTAAACTATGATTGAATTCTATCAAACCGGCAAATGCGCATAGGTATAAATTTGTCCCATTTGTTTATAAACAAAAAAAATCCGCACTTCCTATAACCGAAAGTACGGATCTGCAAATAGTAATTTTTCAATCCGGAACATACATTACCACTTCCGTCTCGTTATTCTCAGTTTTCATCATAATATCGCCGCCCAAGCCTCTGGCTACAGCCCGTGCTTCGTATAGTCCAATGCCGCTACCCTCCTTGTCGGATGAATTGGTACCCCTGTAATAGCAGTTGAAAACAAAGGGAATCTCATCCTCACCTAATGTCGCACCTTTATTGAGAACGCTGAAATATGTTATATCATCCTGTCTGTAGAGGTTCAGCCTTATGCCTGTGCCGTCGCCGTATTTAATGGCATTCTCCATAAACTGCGTTAAACATCTGACTATGGCATCAATATCGCTCTGTACCATCGGATTCCCTGTCATATTTACGCTAAAGGGAATGCCGCTTAACTTAAGTCTGTTGCCAAAGGCTTCTTCTATCCTTTTTTTTACATCCATAAGATAAAATGAGGATACTTTCGGTACAAAGCTTTCCCTTATAGCTCCCGGATCTTCCAGTATTCCCCTGACCAGGTCAGCGATATCGTCTGCGTTCTTGCTGATCTTCGCTGCCACCTCGCTGTCCTTGTGATCGGGCTCTCCGCCTCTATACAGACCGGACTGGATAGCTTCAGAATATAGCTTGATATTTGCCACCGGTGTCTTGATCCCATGAGCCAGTACCGATATGAATTTTTTTCTGTCATATAAAAGCCTGTCGATTTCCTTACGGTCGGAATCCAGCTTGCTCCCAAGCATATTCATGCCCCAGACATATCTGCCGAAAAAACGGTTCCTGGTTTCAGGTATCCCATCCGTGACAAGCCCCTTGGACAGCTTCTCCGGATATTCCGAAAACTCCCTGAAAGGCTTCAGTATTTTTTTATCAAAATAGATCAGCAGAATAATAAGCAGGATCAGAAAAACCACAGAAGAAGCTTCCGCAAGCATGATAAGGTTCATATATGATGATGACTCGTACACATATTCCACAAAACCCGTCACCGCTCCCGAATCACCGGTAAGGACATATACATAGGTATTATTTCGTCCGCCCATTTTATCGGACTTATTTCCGTCTTTTACATAATAGACATTGATTTCTGAAGCGATATCCTTATCTTTAAAATCATTAAGGAAAGGCGTAACATCCGTGCTGCCGGTCTCCTTTATCTGAGCAGTCATCCGGTTCATGAATACCGCCCTGGTATTATCGCTTTCCCTTATCATTCTCATGCCTGCCGCATAAACGATGACAGACCAGATGATAAAATATGCAGCTATTAACAGTCCTAACTTAGTATACTGCTTCACATCATTCTCCGAATTTATATCCCACACGCCATACTGTTCTGATAAACTCCGGCTCCTTGGGGTCATCCTCTATCTTTTCCCGAAGCCACCTGATATAGACATTCAGGGAGCTCATTTCTGTCTCACTGTAATACCCCCATATCTCGTCAAAGATGGCATTCTTATCCAGCACTTTGCCTGGGTTACGCATAAACATTACAAGTATGTCAAATTCCTTCCCCGTGATTTCAAGCGGCTTTCCATCTTTGGTCACACTTCTTGAACCCACATCCACCTTCAGGTTCTTATATGTCAGTGTATCATTATTATCACCATAGGCACGCCGCATAAGTGCCCTGATCTTTGAAAGAAGGACGGGAACAGAAAAAGGCTTTTCAATATAATCGTCAGCTCCTGTTTCCATTCCCAGTATCTTGCTGTCGTCGTCCGTTCTGGCACTCATCATAAGAACGGGCATGTTATATTTCTTTCTTATTTTGGTAAGGGCACTGAAACCGTCCTGCCCCGGAAGCATCACATCAAGAAGCAGAAGCCTGTAGCGTTCCTCGTCAAGCTTTGACAATGCTTCCTCCGCTGATCTTGCAAGATAAGCCGAATATCCGGAATTAACGATAAAATCAAATATCAGCTTTCCTAATTCTTCATTGTCCTCGATAATAAGAATATCCATCTTTCACTTTGTGGCAATCGTCAATAACAAAAACTTCCCACTTTCCACACACTTAATGCGGAAAGTTTTTAGTTAATAACCTACCGGATGCTTTTTATATCATTCACAGGATATCTGCGGAACACTTTCCACCTGATAAAATACAGGCTTATCAGCAACACCTTCAATCCCCGTAAACGCCACCTGAACGCTGCCTTGATGATAATCTATAATTATCATCTGTGTCAAATTATCACGGTGTACATTCTGAACTGCTGCCATGCCGTAAAGGTCCGTCTCCACTATTTCCTGCGTCATCGCATCTTTTAAATCC
>JAILDD010000067.1 GCA_024689605.1 Lachnospiraceae bacterium | reverse complement strand
ATCAGAATCTCCATCATCATCAACCTGGGCATCGGCCACTTCCATGGCGAATATCCTAAAGAACCTGTCCGGATCGGTACCGAAACTGTCATACAGGCCGAAACCGACATTGGTAGAAACATCCAGGAACATTATCATAAGTGCTATGATAAGGCTTCCTCCTATGCTGCCGAAGGTATCCTTTAGTGCGAATACAACAGGTATTGGAAGCCTGGTTTTTTCAAAGCTGAAAATATTCTTTTTGAAGTTATGGGTATTTATCCCGCCTCTTAATGCGTCAAGCACGCTTACTTTGTTATATTCAGAGCTTGCAGTGCGTGCAACCACTGCTACTATAAGAACAGTCCCCAGAACTGTAACTAATGCACAAATGACATCCACAGGCTGATTCCAGTAAAGTCCCAGCACGATACTGATCATTTCACCGAACGCACTGAAGGTTGCAATTCCAAGCGCCACTCCGCATAAGCTTCCCAGGAAGGAAACAAAAGACATCTGGAATACGAGAGCCCATCTCAGCTCATTTACCGTATAGCCGCTGGCTTCAAGGATACCGGTATTTTTCATGTTCTTCCGGATAAAATTCCGGATGCTGAAGGTTATTATCACCACTGCAATTGCCAGTACCAAAAGTGAAAAGACAAATACAATGGCGATAAAGATTAACGGTGCAAATGACGATCCTTCCCTCATTGAATTCCAGTCAGTCTCCAGCCAGAAATCCCCTGCCTTCTCGTCATCATACTTCTCTGCCTCCACTGCGAAATCCTTACAGATATCATCACCTAATTCGGCCAGTCCATAGGAAGCATTCAGAGTCTTTTCATCTGCATGAAGCTTGTATATGTAACCTGCCGCAGCATAATTCGGATGTGCATCCTGCAGCTCGGTTAATGTTTCCCTGTCCATGAGGACATAATATATTGTTATACATATCGTAGAACACATGTAGGGATTTTCTGTATATCCCGCTACCCTGAAATCATATATGTCATCATCAAACTTTAACTGAAGTATGTCACCTACCGCATACATGCTCTTCATGTTATAAGGAAGGATCACCTCATTCCTTCCCAGATGGCTAACAGGCCTTTTCAGGTTCAGTAATTCAGTCTCCTCATCAAAAGCTTCTGCAAAGAATTCATATGTACTGAATTCCCTTGTACCCTTCTTTCTGTATTTTGCTACCAGCTCAGTGACAGGAGTTCCTTCGTATTTGTCTATATGCTCATTGTCCTGAAAAGTCTTTTCTGCAGCCTTTACTGTCGCATCATTATCCGGACAGGCAAAAATAATATGGCATCCATTTACTGCTTCGTAACAGGAATCCATTACCCTGCCGGTCCCTAAGCCTGCCGCAACGCAGTCAAATATCAGAAATCCCGAGATGAATGTCAGGACGAAGAAAGTGATCATATCACCGCGCTGCTTCTTCATATTATTTTTTGCGATAATGAATAATCTGTACATGCTCAATTTCCCTAATCACTAAATATAAAACTTTCCACTCACTGACCCAGATAGAACGACACTCGCAATTGCAGCGGTTCCGGTGCACATGCGAGTCGTCGTTCCACTTCCCACAGACTAAATGTGGAAAGTTTTAGTTTACCATCCTTGCTTCTGTAAAAACTCCTTTAACTTTCTGTGTCTTTCCACCGCCTGATCCTTGTAAGGGTTTGTATCATCCTTGTAGCCGCCCACATAAGGTCCCAAGTCACACTCATCCGAAATGATTCCGTCGGCAAGATATATAATGCGGTGTCCGCGCTCTGCAGCGCTTACGGTATGGGTTACCATTACTATGCTCTGTCCTTCATTGTTCAGGTCCGAAAGGATATCCAGGACATTTATGGTATTCTGTGAGTTAAGCGCGCCTGTAGGCTCGTCTGCAAAAAGCACTTCCGGCCGGTTAATTACGCCCCTTACCACTGCCACTCTCTGCTGCATTCCGCCGGAAAGCTGGGTCGGGAATTTACGTGAATCCGACTCACTTATCTCCACCCTGGCAAACAGGTCCCTTGCCCTGGCAGCAAGTTCCTTACGGTTCTTTGAACGCAGCAGACCGCATACCATTACATTGTCCATGGCGCTCATTGAATCATTAAGGTAATTCTGCTGGAATACGAAACCTGCATGATTTCTTCTGAAAAGAGCCAGCTTGTCATTGGAGAACCTTGAAATCTCAATTCCTCCATCCCTGCTCTTGAATCCCTTGTCCTCAACATAGTATGTGACTGTTCCAAGGGATGGTCTGTCCATTCCCGACAGTGCATAGAGCAGCGTACTTTTTCCGGATCCGGAATTCCCCATTATTACGGTAAAATCTCCTTTGTAGATGTCCAGATTTAAATTCTTCAGTACATGCTGCTGCACAGATTCATTTGAGAATGTCTTTGACAGGTCCTTTGCACTCAGTATGATCTTCTTATCCATCTCTCCATTCCTTTACTGTGTGATAGTTACAGTCTGTCCGATCAGATCCCAGTAGGTTGCAGCATCAACCAGCACGTGGTCTCCTGAGTTAAGGGAATCCCCCTCTACGGAGCTCTCCCGCTTACCCTTGTAATTTACTGTCACTTCCTTCTTTTCAACTGTACCGCTTTCTGTATCGGATGTGATCGTCAGCACATATTTTTTTCCGTCCGTATCAGTATATACGGCTTCATTTGGAACTGCCAGTCCTTCCGCCTGCTCATAAGCTATGAAGGATGCCTTTCCGTTCATTCCTATGCGCACATTTTCATCCGGTGCATCTAAAACAATGGTTACATTGAACTCTGCGTCCTTTCCCGAAGTATCTGTTTCACCATCTGCAGTCTTCTCAGTGTATGCTGCCACTCTCTGTACAGTACCTGCATAATCCTCGGAATTCTCAGCCTTGGTGGATACTGATACAGCCATTCCTTCTGACACGCTGTTTATCTCCTTTTCGGATACCTTTGCCGTAAAGATCAGGTCGCTGGTATCTTCTATTACGAAAAGCACTCCGGTGGATTGCTCGCCGACATTTACATTTACTGCGGTTACCATTCCTGAACACTCAGCTATAACCTGTGCATCAAGGAGCTGGTCCTGAAGCTGGGCAAGCTCAAGTTCCTCCACCGTCATATCCCCGCTTATCATTGCCTGGTTTATTGCAGCCTGGCTCAGCGTCTTTGCATTTTCAAGTGATTTTACCGCTGCCGTATATGCAGTCTGAGCGATAATGTAATTATAATTTGCATCCTCAGCAAGCTTCGCATAATCAGCAAGCTTTATATCACTCTGACGAAGCAGGTTGTCCCTGTTCGCTATTGCCTGTACATATGCAAGGCTTGCACTGTCTACTGCATCTTCAGCCTCTTCCTTTTCAAGCTTTGTAACACCATGGGTGTCATCAAGCTCATACTGCCATGACTTGGCCTGCTGAAGTGAATTTGCTGCCCTTGCAACGCTCTGGTCTGCAGATGCAAGTGTGGGATCCATTCCCAGGCTCAATGACTCCTTATAATCATCATAAGTCTTCTGTGCACTCTCATAAGTTTCTCTTGCAGCTTCCATCTTGGCAAATGCCTCTACCAGATTCATATCGGTTCCGCTGGCAAGACTTTCATTGTAGATATTGTACTGTGTCCTTGCTGCAGAAACGTTAGTGGATGCCTTCTTTTCTGACAGCTCTATTGCAGCCTGCTTAACTGCTATCTTATCCTCTATCGTCCTGGTATCCAGTACGCAGAGCAGCGTTCCGGCTGTTACATAATCCCCTTCCTTTACCAGCACATCCTCTATCGGAAGAGAAAGGGTGGAATAAACATAATGGGGTTCTGCACATTCTACAGTTCCTTCGGCAGTAAACTTTTCCGTATAGTCTCCTGTGGTAACAGTTGTTATCATTCCCCGGCTTATTCCCTCAGTCTTCTCACAGCCAGTCAGAACAGATGCCGTAAGCATCACGCCTGTCATAAATACGGCCGGTATGGATCTTCTCATAATTTTTTTCATTACATCCTTTTTCATTATCCCTCTCCTTATGTATCTGAAAAACAAAAAGACTTTCACTTCTCGACACTGTTAATATACAACAGATGCCCTGTGAAAGTCTTAACCTGATTCTTCTGTAATTCTTAAATATTTCTTAATTTATTACCCGGCTGCCGTGAGTTCCCTTGACCGCTTGATCACACTGTTCATATTCATAGTACCATATGTGCAGTACACTCCTCCGACCAAAGCATTTATCCCCTTGTCTGATATGAGCTTTCCTGCACGGGCCATATCAGAATCAAAGAATGCTTCATCCGACTCAAATCCGAAGGCCGCAAATTCACCTCCGCCTAAACGGTATACATTTTCATTTCCGAACACTTCCGCAAGACAGGCTGCTGTATCCGCAAGTACATGATCCCCTGCTTCATAGCCCTGGCTGTTGCTGATCTCCGTAAAATCCCGTATCCTGCATGATACATATCCAAAAGCAGAAGCCTTATCAAGTCCTTCATCAATGAATTCCTTATATGCCCTTCTGTTCTGGACACCTGAACGTGGATCATTGTAGCTGTAATATTTAAGATGCTTCTGTTCCTCACGCTGTGCTATAAGCTGTGTAACAAAGTATGTCAGAAGCGAGATAACCTCTGAAGCAGCCTCCTGATCTGACTCCGGAATATCAAGCAGAACCAGGAATCCCGTAAGCCTTCCGCTGTTTTCAAGCGGTCCTCCCACCAGGCTCTTTATTCCACTGGATTTAAGCAGATTGTAAAGAGCCGGGTGCACTGACTTAAATTCTTCAGTATTGCTGATGATAAGTTTTTTTTCATTACTTAGATATGACTTGTACAGCTCGTCCAGAAATCCCTCATATGGCAGATACAGCATATCAGTGCCGTCTGATACCAGATCTTCCCTGTACCACTCATAGCTTCCCCTGAATCGGCCACTTCCATGCTCTTCAAAAATGCATACCCTGGACGCATTTAGTTCCTTCCCCATATACCCCAGCATGGACTTTATACACTCATCCGGTGATTCGGGTGCAAGAGCATACTGAAGCGTCCTGTTTACGATACGGTCCCTCTCAATGCTTGCGCGATCCTTGCTCCACCAGCCGGAGAAAACATAGAGTGCGTATATTACGAAGAATACTATACCGCATCTTGTAAGATCTCCATTGGTATCGCTGCGGTTGCTCTTAAAAACAAATAGCAGTATATCGGATACGATGCATACCGCAAGTCCGGCAAAGCCTATATAAAACTTTCTGAGATATATCATAAGTCCGTTGGACCGGCAATAGATCACATTATCAAATACAATAACTAATGAAAGAATTATGAGCAGAGCAGCCATTACATATATCATCACCGGGAAAGACTTAGTCATATCTATTCCCGCGAAGTACCTTGCTGCGATAAGCACTGCCAGCTCAATAACAGCTATCCAGAATGCAGTATGTTTATATAAATCTCGTTTTGCAGCCGTAAGGGATACCAGGAAACATATAAAAGAATACTGAGCTAAGAACACCAGCGTCCTGCCTATATAACGCCACAAATATAAGTACCCCGTATAAAGCTGAGGTACATTGGAATCTGCCAAAAGCCATATCCCCATTATCAGACAAAGGCATCCTAATGCCAGCAGGTTAAAGGGCATATTTTCCTTGTCCGGGACTCCAAAATAAACCAGCACCATAAAGAGTCCAAGTAACATGATCATAACCGATACGAAAGCTGACACGAATCCGCGCTTAAGCTTCCCATGGAGATAATCCTCTGCCGGACAGATCCAGGCATCCCTTAATCTCCCATGTATAGAATTATTATAAAGCGGGCTTATCTGAAGCCTTATGTACTTTCCTGCATCGGAAGCACAAAGCCCCACCATATGATATGCATTTCCATAGCCTAAGCCTGTAAGGTTTTCCTCGCCTGAATAAGAATATATCACATCATCATCAATCCTTACGATGACACATACATTCCTTGATGAAAAGCAGAAACAGTCCTCATCTCCTAAATCATCCGGAAGTCTTTTTCTGAGTTCTGCGCCGTTAAGACTTTTGGTGCTGGCATCATCAAGCCTCCATGTAATACCATTTGATGCAGACCAGCTGTCCGAAAAGGGCCGCATATCAGCTCCTGTCTGCGATGAAAAGGGTTCCGTAATAAATACTGCATAGAGGATAATCGCCAAAACGATCAGTGTAATTCCGAATCCATATATTCTTTTGACAGATTTCGATTCACTTTTCAAAATTATTTACTCTCCAAGATAATCCCTGAGTATCTTTAACAGTCCTTCCCTGTTAGTAGACTTTAAAACATATCCCTGAGGACCAAGGCTTATGATCTTGCTAAAGTTTTCCCTGTTTCCTGCCCCCGTAAGGAAAATAACGGGAATCTGTTCCGTCTCCGGCCGGTTCTTCAGTATGCCAAAAACCTCTGAACCATCAAGCCCCGGCATACAGTAATCCAGCAATATAAGGTCTACCTTTTCAGCTTCCAGGAAACTTATGGCCTGCTTTCCGTCCGTTATCATCGTCATACGGTAGTCCGTTTTCAGCCACTCACACACGGTGGTCGCATAAAGCGGATCATCATCTATCACAAGGATCCTCTTAAGGGATTTCAAGCGTTCACTGTTTTTTATTTCTCTCTCTATTTCCTTCAGGAGTTCAGCCATGTCAACCGGACGGGGAACACGGGGAAACCCCTTGATATTCGGAACTGCTTTTATGAATCCCTCCATGTCCTCTTCATCAGCCAGGAGGATCAGGTTCTTCTGCGCCGACTTTAACTCCCTGCCAATCAGAAGAAGTCTTCTGGCTGCATCCTTTTCCGTAAAGACCTCATCCGGAAGATATGCGATAAAAACATCTGTCGAATCTATCGCCCTTTTAACAGCTTCCGGATCATCTGCCATTCTGCTGACTTCAAATCCCCGCTCCTGCAGATCCTTTTCAATGGTCTTCTCCACAACACTCATACCGTATGTGAGAACCACAACACTTTTCCTCATATACTTAAATTTCTCCTCCGTTATCAATTATCCCGAGCATGCCTGCATAGTCGCGAGCTTCAAAACATACCCGCAGCATATCTATCTTTTCAGCCGCCTCAGTACTCATATCGTACTCATCAATTTCCTTTAGCGTCTGCTCTATCAGTTCATCATCTTTACGGTCTGCTCCTTCACGCAGGGTTTCATATACACATTCTATCAGAAAGCTGTCAAACCGCCCGTTGTCGGCTTCATATGCACTTGGGGCATCTGTCAGTACTGTATCCCCTTCTGCGAAAACGGCTGCAAGAGGTGAACGGAAAGCCCGGAATTCCTTCATTGTGGCGAGATGATGCGCCTTTATATAATCAACATCCCTTTCCTTGGCAGCTGCCTCAAGCGCCTGGGCATCATCAGCCAGTTCATCAGCTCCCACAAGCCTTGCAGAACTCTTTAATGCATGTACTTTGATAGTATAGTTTTCCCAGTCTCCGTCTTCATAATATCCGTCAAGCTCATCACTCTTCTCATCAATAGACTCATAAAAGGCTTCCATAACGGTATAATAGATTTCTTCATCACCGCTGTATTCCAGGCCATGCTCATAATTTATGCCGCGGATGCGCTCATACCAGGGGCTCACAGCTGCGGATTCTGAACTGTCATTTACTGATCCGGCTGTAATTCCATCCTCGTCTTCACCGGCTGCTTTAACTGCATTTTCGTTCACATCATCATCCGCTGCTACAGCCACAATTTCGACCGCTGCCTGCTGTTCTTTAGTATTTTCTTCTGAAGCATCTTTTTCATTAGCAGCTTCGATTATGAACATATTGTCAATATCACTGCCTATATTTTCCGCAGCGATATAGTTGAAGGCCAGTGCGCCTTCCCCACTCTTAATTATCATAGTAGCCGATGCTTTCTGGAATATTATATTCCTAAAAGCACAATGCTTCATGATCTGTGCCTTCATCTGCTCCAGTTCATCCATAGAGAGACCGGAATAAGAAACAATCAGCACATCAGTATTGTTGCGTGCAAACATCGGAAGTGAATATGATATAAACTTTTTATAACATGCATCCGTCTCGCCCATGGTAATACGCCCTATAGCAAAACGCCCGTTCCTGATTTTTAACACAGGCCGGATATTCATGATTCTTATCACATTATATATGCTCTTATCAGCAAAGCCTTTTCCGCTCTTAAAGTACGCGCCATCAGTTATCAGACTGTAATGCATCCTGTCCCTGACATGTTCAAGCTCATCTATTATTTTCTCCGGGCTATTTCCCTGGGCACTCATTCGCTGCGCCATCAGCACCATCATGCCAAGGCATCCTGAAATGTTTTTGGAATCAAAAATCCTGACATTGCCGTAAGCTCTTGCCGCCTCCATAGCTCTTGCATATTCATCACTCAATTCCGATGATATAGATATGTAGATAAGATTATGTGCCTTCTTCAGTTCCCTGCCGAAGAACTTCTCGAATTCTTCAATTGTAGGCGGCTCCGATTCAAACTCCACGCCAGCCTGCATATAACGCACCATTTCATCCACGCCGGCCTCAGGTCCGTCATAGAAAGTCCCGCCGTTAGAATGAATGCTGTAGGGAATGGTATCTATCTGCTGTGCACTAAGCACTGCCGCCGGAAGATCACAGGTCGTATTCGTAGTAATAAGCAGCGGTATCTTGCGGCTGTACGTTCCGGTGGTACTGAGCTGCATTTTTACAAAATCCCTGTTTCCGGTTCTGATCACTTTGGAAGCCGGCAGGTGTGCCATAACCACGTCCTCCAGCTGTCTTCCGGTAACCGGTTTTATCAGGTATCCGTCAAACCCGCTCCTGCTGTAAAGCTCTCTGTTTTCACTTCCGGCATTTGCCGTAAGAACGATTATGGGCACATGGTTATTAAGACCGTCGAATTGCTTCCTTATATGCTGCATGCATTCGATACCATCCATCCCCGGCATAAGATGATCCATTAGTATCATGTCATAACGTACAGCCTGTGTCATGGCAAGAGCCTGTTCTCCGCTTGTTGCAATATCCACCTGTATCTCTGTGGAAACTATGAGTTTCTTTTCCACTTCCAGGTTCATGGTATTGTCATCCACTATAAGAAGCTTTGCTTCCGGTGCCCTGAAGTCGGGCCTGTACTTTCCTGTGGATTCTGTGCCGCTTATGCTGCTTATATTGATCTCACCGATTGCCTCTTTCCTTGCTATTATCTGCCAGAGTGTAACCGTAAATGTGGATCCCTGGGTATAGACACTGTTTACTGTGATCCTGCCGTCCATCAACTCAACCAGCTGCTTTACTATGGAAAGTCCAAGGCCTGTACCCTCGATATTTATGTTCTTTTCCTCATCAACACGCTGAAAAGCATCAAAAAGATAAGGCAGCGCATCCTGCTTGATACCCATTCCGGTATCAATAACTGAAAACAGCAGAAGGATCTGGTCATCCTTCACATCTTCCTTTTCTATGCGAAGGGTAATGCTTCCCTCGCTGGTATACTTAACCGCATTATTAAGCAGATTCACGAGTATCTGCTTTATGCGAACCTCGTCACCAAAAAGTTCAGTCGGAATTGACGGATCCACCTCAAGCCTTATCTCCAGGCCTTTCTGTTCTGCCCTGAGCCAGATCATATTCATGATTTCCGATAACAATGCAGAAACGTTATAGTTTACCGGCACTATATCCATCTTTCCGGCTTCTATCTTTGAGAAATCAAGGATATCATTAACGAGCGCCAGAAGCATACGGCCGGCCCCCTGGATATTTCCGGCATCCTTCTTTATCTCATCAGTAGCTTCTTCCTGCCGCAGAATGATCTCGTTGAGACCGAGAATGGAGTTGATAGGTGTTCTTATCTCATGGCTCATATTTGAGAAGAAACGGTTCTGAGAACGATTCAGCTCCTCGACTTTCCTTGTCTCTTCCTTTGCCCTCTTATTTTCCTGTATGAACAGCTGATTCTGGAACCAGGTCATGATAAAACATACCAAACCAACTTCTATCACGCCAAGCAGCAGGTCCAGATAAAACATTTCCCTGGAATGAGAATAGATCAGTTCCGGATAAAAATACCCCAAGAAAAACAGAACAATAATAACAGCAGTAAGCAGCAGGATAAAAATAAGACGCCACATACCGGCCACCACAAGTCCGATATAGAGATAGCTGAATATAAGCCAGGGCACAGCGCCACCCTCTATGCCGCCGCCAAAGATAAATATTCCCGGCAATATGATGAAGATCAGGCCTGTCGATACAAGTCTGGCCATAAGCGGCACCTTCTTGGTCCTGACAGCAATGATCGTCACCACCGGCACCATCACCGTAGTTACGGTCAAGATGATGATCTCCACTATGTTCTCACCATATATCAGATCACCCGCAAGAGCAATCACTGCAACCACAACAGCTACAAAAGTCAGCAGTATAAAAACCCTTTCACTGAATTCCCTGGAAGGGTCAATAACCAGTTTTTTCAGGCGATCAATCAGTCTCATACGCGATTCCCCTTCCTGCCATTACTGCTGGGGATTACCTTGCTGACCGTCCTTTCGAATTCATTTATATGTATAGGTTTGCTGATGAATTCATCAAAGCCTTCACGCAAAAACATCTCCCTGGCACCGCTTATGGCATTGGCAGTAAGGGCTATTATCCTAAGTACTCTGCCCTGATCGGCAGCCACTTCCTTAAGATGCTTCATCGCCTCTACACCGTCCATTTCCGGCATCATATGGTCCATAAAGACTATGTCATATTCATTCTTCTTATATTTTTCTATTGCCTCCTTACCGCTGGCAGCAGTGTCTATGAGCATCTTATATTCCCTAAAGATACCAGTGGCCACCACAAGGTTCATAGGCTCATCATCAACGACCAGTGCACGCACTCCTTCAAGAACAGGACGCCTTTCTTCCTCGTTGCCTGGCATGAGCGATCTGCTCACATCACCGTTAATAACCCTCACTACCGGGCAACCGTATAAAGGCTTGGGCATAACTATGACGCTGCTTCCCGCGCTTACCTTAAATCCCTCCTTTGCAGACACGGCTACAATCATGCCGTTATCCGAAAGCTCATCAAAATATTCCGGTGACTCCTCATATTCTTCCTGTCCCATAAATATGTGGGTGATATCCCCGCGCTGAATAAGCCTGTCAAGTTCTGCCCGGTCAGGTGCAGAGTAAAGATTCATCCTGAGTCCCGAAGCCATGGTTGACGCCATAAGCCTGTAGAAATCTCTTACCTTCGATGTCTCGTATTTCTCCGGCATCACATGGAAGGCAATACTCGAATATTCCTCCCTGTCCACACTGAGGCACGCAGAAGGATCAATGACAGACTGCGCAAGGCTCACACGAACAGTAGTCCCCTCGTCCTTCCTGCTCTCAATATTCACAAACCCGTTCATTTTACGAACAAAACCATACACAATGGAAAGTCCCAGGCCTATTCCGCCGTTGTTCCTGTTTCTTTTGGTATTAGCCTGATACAAGCCTTTTGAAATCTTGTCAATATCGGAACGTCCCATGCCCTTGCCTGTATCAGTCACCTCAATGATGAGGTTGACACCATAATCTCTTTTTATGGATGACACTTTAAGGTATACTCCGCCCAGGTCAGTAAATTTAAATGCGTTATCCAGAAGATGAAGGATAATACGGCTTATCTTTCCCGCATCACCACGCATCATGGCCGGCACATTAGGATCCAGGTCAACAATAAGATCAACATTTTTGTCCGGTTTCGCTACCTGATAATTCGATATGATATCATTCAGAAGAGAGGTGATCATGTACTTTTCCTCCTCCAGTATCACGTCACCCCGCTGTATCTCACTGTAATCCTGAATATCCTCTATCTGGCCTGAAAGCCTGAGTCCCGC
>JAILDD010000269.1 GCA_024689605.1 Lachnospiraceae bacterium | reverse complement strand
GCCTGGCCTGCTGTGCATTGATCTGATCAAACTGCCCCTGCTCCATTATATTCTGCTGATTCCTTATATCGGCTATGGCATTGCGGCTTGCATTAAGCGCATCATAAATATCCGTCATAGCCTGCTTCATTTCGCTGTTGCCTGAGGTAATGACAGCCAGAACATCCTGTGCCTGTGAATTTGACTGGGAAAGATTTCCCAACGACTCCTGAAGCCTTGCATCGGAATCCTTTAATTCAGACAAAACACCTTTTATCTGTGCATTTGAAGCTGTAAGCTGGCCTAAGGCCTCCTGCACCTTTCCATCGGACTCGGCAATCTGTCCAAGTGTTTCCTGAAGTTTTGCATCTGATCCAGCCATTTGACCAAGGCTTTCTTTGAGACCGGCATCAGACTCTGCAAGCTGTCCAAGTGTCTCCTGAAGTTTTGCATCTGACTCGCCGCTCCGGGTAATAACTTCCAGAAGTTTTGAATTAGACTCATTCAGCTGCCCTATTGCACCCTGTATCTGTGTGTTTGACTCGGAAAGCTGTCCAAGTGTCTCCTGTGTCTTTGCATCTGATTCAGCCATTTGTCCAAGGGTTTCCTGCAGCTTCGCATCTGACTCCGTAATCTGACCAAGAGTCTCCTGCACCTTTTCTCCGGACTCCGCAAGCTGATCCACAGAGGTCTGCAGCCTGCTGCCTGATTCGGCAAGTTCAGAAATCTCACGCGACACGGAATCGGTATCCGGGCCTCTGTTTATATCATCAATAGCAGACTTTAATGCCACTGACATCGCAGCCAGGGCGTCCTCCGTATTAGTCTGTGTCTGCTGAATAGAGAATATGCCGTCTCTGATACCCGAAAGCTCCTCCAGAACAGGATCTGCTTCCGGTTCCTGTGCTCCCTCAGCGTCAGACATTTCCGTCACCGCTTCAGCTTCTGCAGCTCTTTCAGCTTCTGCTTTCTCCGCCGCTGCCTTTTCGGATGCAGCCCTTTCATCAGCAGAATTGACTATCACGCTTATCTGTTCAAGTATAAGCTCATTGGAAGCCTTTATCTCTTCGATTGCCTCATTTATATCAGAAGATGAGGCTTTCACCTCGTCGATACCGATAGCCAGTTCATTTTTGGCAGCTTTCAGATCATTTATGCCTTCAACGATGGCATCATTTGTCACCATAATCTCATCAGTGGCAAACATATCATCATCCTTGGAAAAAGCCCCATCCTGTATGTCATTGCGGAGTGCTGCTATCGACTCTTTAACTGCCTGTATATCCTCACGGATGCCGTCTGTGGCAGTACGCACATCCTGGGCGGAACTCTGTACAGCCACGGAAGACTGCTTAAGCTCTTCTGCCGGCTGCTCTATGGCATTGCGCAGGGACTCTGAAAGAGTCTGAACCATGGTTTCGTCCATATTACCCACTGCGGCACCCACTGCCTTTGATACAGCCTCAGACATCTCCCTGGAAACCGCCTCGGTGTCAACGCCCCCTGCCGCAGCCTCCAGTTTGAGAGTCTTTACCTTCTCCATACTCTCATCAACAAGGGCATACATTTTCTCGGTCAGTTCCGTATTGCGGTAGTTTAACTTCCGCATCTCCTGAAGAACAGCCTCGTATGCGCCAACCTGTTCTTCAAGGTTGTGCATCTGCGTCTGCTCTGCCTGTGAATTGGCACGGATCATATCCTGTGCATTGTACCGCTCCGCAAGCTTGTCCATAAAATTATCCATGTCTGACCTCCATGTGTTATTCTTGTTTTACGCATATACTCATGAATCCGATCATCTGCCGTCTGCAGGTGATAATGTCTTCAATCAGTGTACATTAACTATATAGCCTTCCGGGAGTATAGTCTCAAAAAGCTTCTTTATAAAATCCTCTGCCCTGTCATGAGCATCCAGAAGAAGTCCCTGCTCCACATATTTCTTTTCCATTATCTCTTTCTGGTCTCCTTCAAACTGAGCAAAATCCCCTACGGAAACAGGATTGAAAATGCTGGACTTCTCATCAAGTACGCGGACTGAATCAGGATCTATCTCATGGCTTAAGATCTCTGCCTCCGGCAGTGTCACATCCACGATATTGTCCTCAACCGTTATCACCACATCTTCCATATCCACGCCGGCCTTGATCTCACCGTCGTAGGTTATGACAAATTTGCTCTCCGTGAGAGGTATCTGCCAGCCCTGTATCTCCTTGGCATCCGAAAAGCTTGCCGCATTGCTGTACTGAGTAGACAGCACCGCCAGTTCGCTGATATTTGTCAGTTCATCCTGCAGGACCTTGATATCCAGCTCCTGCTTATCCTCCACTTCCGGGATTTCGTCCATAAGTATCTCGGTAGGGCTCTTCAGATTTTTTATAAATCCGACAACAAGCACTACTCCTACCGTGAGTATGATGCCCACTCCTAACCCTATTCCCAATGCCATTCCGGCACCGAAAGGCAGCGCCGAACCCTTGCGGCTGTCCGAACTCTCCATACCTTCAGGCCTGTTACCCTTTTTTTCTTCTATCTCGCCCATATTACACCATATCCTTTGACAGATACTTACGTTACACAATATTTAATTTTATCATAAGATCAGGGAAATTAGTTGAAAATTAGATGAAAAAAGAAGAAAAATCATACAAAAAACCGCATCCCCAAATACGAGGATGCGGCCGCAAAGATTACATGATATCAGCTCACTTCAGACCTTCTTCACGGAAATCGTAAGCTTCTCGCCATTGATATCCCATTCCTTTGCATTATCAAAAGTCTCGCCGAACTTAAACTCATTCGCAAGGACCTTGCCGGAGATCATATCGGAATTCTTCTTTATGATATCCTGCAGCTTGTCATTGCCGGTAAATGCAGCCTCTATACGGTCCATTACCTCGAAGCCGGAATCCTTTCTCATAGTCTGGAGCTTGGAGATCACTTCAAATACAAAACCTTCCTCGATAAGCTCTTCGGAAAGATTTGTATTCATTACAACAGTCACCGGTCCGTCTGCTTCTGCGGCATAGCCGTCCTTCTGGCTCATGCTGATCAGCAGGTCTTCCAGAGCGAGGGAGATCTCGTTTCCGTCGACATCAAAGGTGATGGCACCCTTATCTTTGAGTTCTGCCATTGCGGCATTTCCGTCAAGACCTGCAAGGTGCTGCTGTATGCCCTTAAGGAACTTGCCGTACTTAGGACCTACGGTCTTAAGCTGGGGCTTAAAGGTATAAGAAGTAAACTCACTTACATCGTCGGCAAACCTTACATTCTTAACATTCAGCTCTTCCCTGATTATTGCAGTATAGAACTCGTCGGGTACAACCGGAGTCTTTACTATCATTTCACCGATAGGCTGGCGGTTCTTGATATTTGCACTGTTTCTTGCGGCACGGCCGATGGTAACGATC
>JAILDD010000188.1 GCA_024689605.1 Lachnospiraceae bacterium | reverse complement strand
GCTGAATTCATTCCATGTCGAGGGACCGGTGGAAAAAAGAACATCTGAAAAAGAAGAACTGATCATTTTGGAGGAGGAGTAAAATGGCTGATTTTAATGTGGATGACAAGATTGACATTACTGATGTGACCTGCCCTATCACTTTCGTAAAGACCAAGGTGGCCCTTGAGGAGCTGGATGAAGGTCAGGTGCTGCAGGTACATTTGAATGACGGCGAGCCCGCAGAAAATGTGCCCCGCAGCATAAAGGAGGAAGGCCACGAGATCCTTGAATTCACCGACAACGGCGACGGCACCCACGAGCTGTACATAAAGAAGGTAGGGGACTGAGTCGCCTGAAAATGTATATTTTAATTAAGAGTAACTACCCGGATAAGATGAAAGAGTCTTATCCGGATTTTTTATTAGTTTTAATAAAGGTCCCCTGACAACTGCTCAATTTGATGAAGCCAATAAAACTATGTATAATTAATACGCTCGTGACAGCATGTTTTTCGGGCTTTTATGAATAATTACTGTATATTTACTCAATAATAAACAATGGCAAAATTAGATAAGCACTTACTCAAAAAGACAATAGTCCTTGCCATCCCCATCATGATCCAGAACGGTATTTCCAACGCCGTAGGACTCGTGGATAATCTGATGGTGGGCAGCCAGGGAACGGAAGCAATCGTTGCTGTCTCGGTTTCGGGACAGCTTATGTTTGTTTTCTGGCTTGCTGTATTCGGAGCACTCAGCGGTCCCGGCATTTTCGGGGCGCAGTACTACGGAAACGGGAATATAAGAGGCGTACAGGATGTTTTCAGACTGAAACTGTGGGAAGCACTAATTGTCGGGTTTGTCGGCGGACTGATATTTTTCTTTTTCGACAATACACTGATAGGCCTGTATATGCAGGGACAGTCTGAGGAAATCGATGTCCTGCTTACGATAAAACTTGCAAAGGATTATCTCCGTATCATGCTTGTAAGCATTCCCTTCATCGTAATCACTCAGGTCTATGCCACCAGCTTAAGGGAGACCGATGAAAGCTTCAAGCCCATGTTAGCCGGGATAATATCTGTTGCAGCGGATGTTATTTTCAATTATCTGCTGATATACGGACATTTCGGATTTCCGAAGCTCGGCGTTGCCGGTGCTGCATGGGCTACAGTAATAGCGAGAATTGTTGAATTTGCTGTGCTGATCATATGGGCACACATCGCCAGGGAAAAACATTTTTTCCTGAAGAAGATATACTCTACCCTGTGGATCAGAAACATAAGCGTACTGCCCATAATAAAAAAAGGCATCCCCATTATGCTCAATGAATTTCTCTGGGCAGGGTCCATTGCCTTTATGACACAGTGCTACTCGATACGCGGGCTCGACGTACTGGCAGGTCTTAACATATCAAATGCTCTTTGCAATCTTATGAATGTTGCGTTTATCGCAATGGGCAATGCAGTGGGCATTGTGATAGGCCAGATACTGGGGGCCAAGGATTTCAAAAGGGCGAAGGAAAGCTCCATTACGCTCATGTGGTTCACTGCGCTTATATGCGGTGTGCTTACCATTATACTCTTTGTGTTTTCCGCCAGCTTCCCGGAATTCTATGACACCACGGATTCTGCAAAATACATGGCAAAGTGGTTTATCCGGATTACTGCCATATTTTTCCCTCTGCAGGGATTTCTTAATGCGCTGTATTTTACCCTGCGGGCCGGTGGAAAAACTTTGATAACCTTCTTGTTTGATTCCGTTTTCTCCTGGGTGGCATGCGCAACTTGTGCATATATCCTTGCGCACTATACAAGTCTGAACATTTTTGGAATATACATTGCCATTCAGTGCATGGACTTCATTAAGACAGCCATCGGATTTACTATATTCAAAAAGGGTATATGGATTTCAAACCTGACAGATGAGAAGGGGTAGAGATTTAGCCTTCACTTAACAAAAGTAATAAAAAGTGATAAAATTTTTCAAAAGTAATAAAAAGTAATAAACGAAAATAAAAGTAATAAAAACTGATAAAATAATCGGCGCACCCCTAAGGAGGAACCATAATGGGAAATCCCTACACCATTACCTTTGGAAAAGAACCTATGCAGAATATTCCGCGTTTCACCGAAACAAGTGAAATAATGGATGCATTTTTGAATACTCCGCCTAACCAGCAGTCCTTTATAATTACCGGCGTTCGGGGCAGCGGAAAAACAGTATTGATGACCGAAATCAGAAAACAGCTGGATCAGCGGGATGAATGGAAAGCCGTTGAGCTCAGCACATCCCAGGATCTTCTTCTCACATTAGCACAGACACTTTATAACGACGATCATCTCTATAAGATTCTGAAGCAGGGAGGCGGCATTTCCCTGATGGGCTTTGGAATACAGATAAACGGAGCTATTGAAATCCAGAATCCTACGCTTGCCATAAAAAAGGCATTAGAGAAAATGGCCAAGAGAGGATACAAGCTGCTGATATGCATTGATGAGGTGGTATCTAATCGAACCATGCAGGAATTTGCCAGTATTTATCAGATTCTGATACGCGAAGATTACCCAGTGTATCTGATTATGACCGGGCTTTACGATAATATCAATGACCTTCGCAATGAAGAAAATCTTACTTTCCTGTACCGTACACCTGAGATCCGTCTTCGCTCCTTAAACTTAAGTACAATAGCCGGAAATTACCAAAAAAATCTGGGGGTCACAGCAGAGGATGCAAGGAAAATGGCGGCTCTTACCAAAGGCTATTCTTTCGCGTTTCAGGTTCTCGGATACTTTACCTATCGTAATAGCGGCGATTATGAAGCTGCTATGACTGATTACCGCCAATACCTGGAGGATTATGTCTATGACAAGATCTGGTCCGAGCTGTCAGCAGAGGATAGAAAACTGCTGTATGCCATTGCAAGTTCGGAAA
>JAILDD010000159.1 GCA_024689605.1 Lachnospiraceae bacterium | reverse complement strand
GACGAAGCAGACATGTAATTGAAGGTGTAAGGGCCTCCGCATCCATGCCTTATATCTCGCCTATGGTATGGATAGAGGGGGTGCCCTATCTGGATGGCGGCTGCGCGTGCAAGATACCCTACAGTTGGGCATTGCAGAACGGCTTTGAAAAGATAATCGTGCTTCGTACCAGGGAACTTGCTTTTCGTAAGTCTGATAAAATATCGAAGGCAGCATTCCGGTTTTACGGCTCAAGAAAAGAGTTTGCCAAAAAGCTTGCCATTAGCAACAGGGCTTATAACCATCAATGCGACGATATTGACCGTCTGCATATGGAGGGCAGGCTCTTACAGATCGCCCCTTCAATGAAAGTAACTGTTTCCCGTCTGGAAGGGGATATGGAAAAGCTAGGCAATCTGTACTGGCTGGGCTATAAGGATGGAATTGCAAATGTAAAACATATCCTGGATTATCTGGGAAAATAGCACATCGGTCCGTATATTTATGTTTGCCACCGGATTTGAGCGAGTTGGCATAAAATACTGATTATGATAGAATTCGGATAGCTGTTCGTAATTCATATGACTATGAACGGTTACATATTCAAATTGTCACATCAGGTATACAGTACATCAAACGAGTAGGGGGAAAGTATGCAGGAACCGTCATATATGATCATTATTCCGGCGAATGAAGAGGATATTAAGGATCCGTCGGTATTTATCAAAAATCTGAAAAAAAATGCCCATGTTCATCTTAAAAGCCTTCAGGTGGATGAGGAACGTGGTCTGGTGGCTGATTTTGAGGTAGACGGTAAGCCTTATCAGGCTGAGATCAATCCTACTGATGTTGAAATTCCGGAGTTTGTGCGTCCGCAACATGCATTCACTAAAGAGGAGATTGAACGGATCGATGGGACCAAAACAGGTCTTAGCGTGTGCATGGATTATGAGGGAGACAGCAGGGTATGTTTCTACGACCAGCTTCGCTTTATTAATGCGATGTTTCCGTTCCCGGGAATCCTGGCGGTTATGGACTGTCCTTCTGAAAAATTGTTATCGGGTAAATGGGTTGCACTGGCAGCGAATTCAAGTATCATGCCGGCACCCAGATACCTTTTTACAGTACAGGCAGTTTCTGATGAAGACGGTGAAGTGTGGCTTCACACTCACGGACTTAAGAGATGCGGTCTGTATGAGCTTGAGATCTTATGCTCGGATAAGGATAAATGCAATGACCATTATAAAATGATAGAAACTTTCGCCTGCAGGATGCTTGAAAGTGAAGAGCCAATCCAGCCGGGAGAGGGAGTTTTCCTGGCCCAGGCCGGGGACGAATATCTGGTTTGCACAGCAGTTGATTGGAAGGAAGCTCTTAAATATTATCCTGATGCAAAGCTGGGGACAGAAGAGGATAGGGAAGATGAGGTTCATGGGGAAGATACCTATGTACTGATGCTCTATGAGAGCGAGGATGCTGAAAATACCGGATGGTACACACCAATAAGCAATTTTGATCCTTACCTGAACCAGAACCCTATGTACATGTTTTCAACCGAAGAAACGGAACGCATGAGCAAGCTGGCTATTGAGAGGATTCCTTACATAAAAAAGGCTTTTGCGAACATGGAGTGTACCATTATTGTGAAGATCGGGCTGCCGGTTGATGAAAAATATAAGGATAGCGACCTTCCTGAAAAGGAACACATATGGTTTGAATTAAAGGACATAAGCGACGACCTTGTGGTTGCGGAACTGACCCAGGAACCCTACTATGTTTCCGGCATCAAGGAGGGAGACGTAGCATCGTATCCGGTTTCATCCATTACGGACTGGATCATCTTTACGCCGGATTGCAGGATCACGCCGGATGACGTATACCTTCTGAATAAGTAATTATTGCTTAACGAAAATCCTTGACATTTGTTATGGCTATGTGATATTTTTTTATAAACCGTTGACGGAGAGTGAGTAGGTATCACATCCCTTGTCAGGAGAGAGCTGCGGATGGTGGGATCGCAGTGGCAGGCGTGATATTGAATGGACTCCGGAGGGCGACCGGAAATGCTTTTGCAGAGTATGGAAGACGGAGTGGATCATCGTTAAAAGATCCGGCACATGATAGTGTGTACAGAGTGGGTGTGTTATGCACCAAGCCGGGTGGCACCGCAGGTTTGATCTTTCAGCCTGTCCCAGCAGAAACTGCTAGAGGGACAGGCTTTTTTTATTCATTTTTACTGTCCCATTAAAACCAAAAGCGGGGAGTCCCGCACCGCCGCAAGAATGCGGCAGAAGGAGGAAACTATGAAAAAGAGGATTTTATCATTTCTGATGGCGGCAGTAATGACTGCATCATTCTGCGCATGCAGCACCACAGGAGCAGGCGACGCTGCGGAGGGCAGTGCTGACCAGACAGCAGAGAAGACCTACAAGGTCGGCATTTGCAACTATGTTGACGACGCATCATTAAACCAGATCGTAAGCAACATTGAAAATCGTCTTGATGAGATCGGTGCGGAAAACAATGTTAAATTCGAGATCGAGTATGACAACTGCAATGCGGATTCAAATGTACTTTCCCAGATTGTTGCAAACTTCATTTCTGATGATGTGGACCTGATGGTAGGCGTTGCTACTCCTGTTGCAATGACCATGCAGGCTGCAACAGAGGATAACGGCATTCCCGTTGTTTTCGCTGCAGTTTCGGATCCCGAGGGCGCAGGAATCGTTGCATCCAACAGTGCGCCCGGCGCAAACATAACAGGTACATCCGATTATCTGGATACCAATGCGATAATGAACCTGATCCTTGTTCAGAACCCTGACATCCAGAAGGTCGGCCTTCTGTATGACGTAGGACAGGATGCATCAACGGCTGCCATTGCTGACGCAAAGGCTTTCCTTGATGAAAAGGGAATAGAGTATGTGGAGCACACGGGAACAAATGTTGACGAGGTGTCCCTTGCCGTTGACGCATTCATAGCTGACGGAGTAGAGGCTATATTCACACCCTCAGATAACACGATAATGACAGCAGAGCTTTCCATATACGAGAAGCTTGCTGAGGCAGGCATCCTTCATTATGCCGGTGCTGATTCATTCGCCCTGAATGGCGCATTCTTAGGCTACGGTGTAGACTATGCAAACCTGGGTGTTGAAACTGCAGACATGGTAGGCGAGATACTGATAAACGGTGCTGATCCGGCTTCCACACCCGTAAGGACTTTTGATAACGGAACTGCTACCATAAATACAGATGTATGCGATGCTTTAGGCCTTTCATTTGATGACCTCAAGGAAGAATTTGCACCTTACTGCACAAAGGTTGAGAGCATCACAACAGCAGAAAGCTTTGAATAAAGAGGTTTGTGATGGGAATAGGTGAACTGCTTCCGCTGCTTCAGACCGCCCTAGAGCTTGGTCTTATCAGCGCACTTACAGTACTTGCTCTTTACCTGAGCTATACGATGCTAAACGTCTGCGACCTGTCAACGGACGGCTGCTTTACTATGGGAGCTACCGTTGGCGCGGTTGTGGCCATATCCGGACATCCCTATTTATCCATACCCGCTGCCATGGCGGCGGGTGTGATATCCGGATTCATAGTGGCAGTGCTTCAGACCAGGATGGGTGTTGAAAGCCTGCTGGCAGGTATCATAGTCAATACTGCATGGTACTCGATAAATATCGCCATTATGGGCAATTCGTCACTGCTCAATATGAACAAGACGGAGACAATATTTACCCAGCTTAAGGATATTCTGCAGGACACATTTTTAGGCGGAGCCTATAAGCTTATCATAGCTGCTGTGGCAGTTATTCTGGTGGTGGTTTTCCTGGCACTCTTTTTAAGGACCAGGTTGGGCTTAGCCATTAGGGCTACGGGCAACAATCCGGATATGGTAAAGTCATCGTCCATAAATCCTGCCTTCACTACCATCGTGGGACTGTGCATCGCAAATGCTTTTACTGCACTCAGCGGCTGCCTTTTAGCCCAGTCACAGAAGTCGGTTAATATCGACATAGGCTCGGGCATGGTAACTATTGCACTGGCATCGCTTCTAATAGGCCAGGCTCTTGTGTCAAAAGGCGGGATAACTTCAAAGGCGTTAGGTGCTGTTGCCGGGGCCTTTGTTTTCAGACTTGTGTATACCATAGCCCTCAGGTTTAACCTGCCGGCATATATGCTTAAGTTCGTATCGTCTGTGATTGTCATTATCGCCATCAGCGGGCCTTACTTTAAGACAAGGCTTCCGCTTATAAAGCGCAGCATGGGGCTGAAAAAGCGTCCTGCCGGCAGATCGGAGGGCAGTGGCCATGCTTAATATTTCGGAAATCTCAAAGACATTCAACCCCGGTACTGTCAATGCCAAGCTGGTGCTGGATAAGCTGGATCTTAAGGTGGAAGACGGAGACTTTGTGACAATAATAGGTGCCAACGGTGCGGGCAAATCCACACTGTTCAATGCCATAGGCGGCAGCTTTATCACCGACAGCGGCAGGATTGAGCTTGACGGCGAGGATATAACCCTTGCCCCTGAATATGTCAGGGCAAGGAAAATAGGACGCCTTTTCCAGGATCCTATGCGGGGGACGGCAGCAGGCATGACCATAGAAGAAAACCTGATGCTTGCGGCAGGAAAGGACGGCTGGCTTTCCCACATGACAAAGGAGCAGCGGAATGAATTCCGGGAGATACTGTCAAGGTTAGGCATGGGGCTGGAGGACAGGATGAAGCAGCCCATGGGGCTTCTGTCCGGCGGCCAGCGCCAGGCAGTTACATTGTTAATGGCAACGATCAATCCGCCCAGTTTATTATTACTGGATGAGCATACTGCGGCCCTTGATCCGGCTGCGGCAGACAAGGTACTTGAGATCACTTCGAATGTGGTAAGCAAGGAAAAGCTGACCTGCCTTATGATCACCCATAATATGCAGTCAGCGCTTACTCTCGGAAACAGAACCCTTATGATGGACAGGGGAAAGATCATCCTTGATGTGTCCGGTAATGAGAGGGCTTCAATGACAGTGCAGGATCTGCTTGACCGCTTCAAGGATATAGCGGGAAGGGCACTGGATAACGACAGGATGCTTTTAGATAAAGATGCATAATGTGAATGGGGCAGTCCAAAGGGGCGGCCCCATTTATTTATATCTGTTTCCTTGACGAACATGTGAAATATGCGATAATTATAAAGTTGCATAAAACCCAAGGGGTGTTCACAATGTTTACTCTTTTTTTTGCCATATATTGTTCATTATCGATAATCTATCTGGAGACAGTACTGATCATGTCAACAGATGTGGCTTTTTCAGCCGGCAATCTGATTGGTATTGTAATTTCAAGCGTATTTTTAGGCAGCCTGTTTTTCCTCTTATCATCTTTGTTTAAAAACAGGAATATCAACAGAGCACTGCGGGCGTCCTTTCTGTTTCTGCAGAGCCTGCTTTTTCTGCTGATCTATTTCATATTTGCACAGTTCGGTGTTTTCTACTCATTCGGTACCATGACAAACGGTGCATCCGGTGCTGTAACGGAATACTCTGATGATATCAGGATCCTTCTGCTGTCTTTTAACGGAATTCTGCATTTCTTGCTTTTCCTGCTTCCTTTTGTCCTTTACCTGATCCTTATGCGGAAGGATGAAGCTAAACGTCTTAAGCCCAAAGGAATAGCAATTACTGCGTCACTGACAGTACTGTTTTTTGTCTCTTACAGACTTTATATCAGCGGAAATGACGGCATGAACCATTCCTACACTGATGAATACAGCTTTGACAGGGCAGTACGTATGCTGGGAGTAAATACGGCGGCGCGTCTGGAAGTAAGGGAGGCGATTCCCTGGTTAAGCTGCTGCGAGGATGAGGATGATGATATGGCGGGATTTGTTCTTCCGGAGGATACGCATGAGACTGCAGCAGCAGTGGGAAAGCCTTATCCGACGCCTTCTTCAGTAGACGCTTATGCATCTGCAAATGCAGCAGATGGCGATGCTTCCGAAATCCCGGAGGAGATCGTTTATACCCCGAATGTACTTGATATTGATTTTGAGGCTCTTGCTGAAACCACATCGGGAAATCTTCAGGCAATGGATCTGTATGTGGCATCCCTTACGCCTTCCATGAAAAATCAGTACACGGGATTATTTGAGGGCAAGAATCTTATATTAATAACGGCTGAGGCGTTTTCTGCTGAAGTCATTGATGGAGAGCTGACGCCTACACTGTATAGGCTGGCAACTAAAGGCATACAGTTTAACGACTACTATCAGCCTTCCGGAGCCGGAACTACCGGCGGTGAGTATAATATCCTTATGGGAATGCTTCCCACGGACGGTGGTTCATCCATGACCGACACACGTAATAACTTAAACTACATGACGATGGGATATCAGCTGAACCGGCTGGGTTATTATGGGAAGATGTACCACAACGGTTCATATACTTTCTATAACCGTAATGCAACACATATTAACCTCGGGTATTCTGACGGGTTCATGGCAAACGGCAACGGCCTGGAAAAGATGCTTGACCATGCCTGGTCCCTTAGCGATAAGGACATGTTCGAGGCGACCCTTCCGACTTACATAGATAATCAGCCCTTCAATATCTACTATATGACAGTCAGCGGACATAGCACATATTCCTTCTCAAGCAATGCGATGTCAAAAAAACATCAGGATGAAGTGGCTGATCTTGATTACTCTTCACAGGTAAAAGCCTATATTGCCTGTCAGCTGGAGTTTGAGGCTGCAATGGAATATCTGGTGGACACGCTGGAAGAAAAGGGGATTGCGGATGATACCGTCATCGTGATATCCGCAGACCATTTTCCCTACGGCCTGTCTTACGGAAGCTCACTTCCTGAACTCTATGGTGAACCCGTTAAGAATAATCTTGTACGTGACCACAACCGTCTCATCATATGGTCCGGCGTATTGGAAGATATGGATCCTATCGTTGTAGATGATCCGGTTTTCAGCCCTGATATTACACCTACGCTGCTCAATCTCTTTGGTATTGAATTCGATTCCAGGCTCATGGTGGGCCGGGATGTGCTTTCTGATGCACAGCCTTTGATCTTTGACCTTTCCTACGACTGGAAAACCGACCTGGGTACATATATCGCGGCCAGCGGGAAGTTTACCCCTGCAAGCGAGGATACAGTGATACCTGAGGGGTATGAAGCTGAGATTAAGACTATAGTTAAGAATAAGGTTAATTTCTGCAGGAAATGCCTGTCTTCGGATTATTACCGGCATGTATTTCCGGATGCAGAATCCTCCCGGTCTGCAACGACCTATGGCAGAACAAACTATATTGCACCTACGGAAGCACCTGCAGAGGAAACGGTTACGGATGTTCTGCCTACGGAAGCTGTGCTGCCGGATGATACGCAGACTGTGCCGCAGGATGAGACACAGCCTGCGGCAGACGATACGCAAAATGTTCTGCCGCCGGCAGAGGACAACACTGCAGACAATACTGACAGCGAGCCTGTACCTGCACCGCCTGAGAATCAGGAAGCCGCTGAGTAAATTCGAAATCACAAGGAGAGATGGCAGAGGCTTCAGAATCCGGAGTATGCAGAACTTTTGCTTGCACATAATATAAAAGTTCCGGAGGAATATAAGCCGGGATCGGATGACCAGGAATAATAATTGCCTAAGTGAAATGAAATAATCATCGTTAACAGAGGATTCGTAAAGAGGTGGACTTACTCATGATCTTACAACGAAAGAATATAAAACAGTTTCTCATATTGTGCATGCTGATGGCAGTCCTTGCCCCATACGCTGTAACAATAAGTGCACATGCTTCGGAGGACAGCGGGCAGGAAGAAACGCAGGATGCCCCCTGGAAAGAATATAACGGCAAAAAGATAGGCGTAATAACAGGAACCCCGACGGAAGACCTGGCAAAGGAAGAGTTTCCGGACAGTGAACTGCTGTATTTCAGCAGCTATCCGGACCTGAATGCGGCGCTTCTGTCAGGAAAGATCGACGCATATATCGGAGACGAGCCTAATCTTAAGACTATCCACGCTGAGCAGCCGGAAATTGATTTTATCCGTGAAAAGATGACGGAGGCTGAGTACAGTTTTGCTTTCAGGAAGGACGACCCTGAAAGTGCAGCTCTCTGCGCAGAACTCAATGCTTTTCTTGCTGAGAAGTTTGCGGACGGCACCATGCAGGAAATTGAGGATATCTGGCTGGGGGTGGATGAAAGCCGAAAGGTTGTGGACATGGATGGACTGTCCGGTGAGAACGGCACCATAAAGGTCGTCACCACATCATCGGATATGCCCTGGTCTTATATAAAGGACGGGAAAAATGTGGGTTATGATATAGACCTTGTTACCCGTTTCTGCCGTGAGAGAGGTTATGCTCTGGAAATACTTGATGTGGATTTCTCGGGAAGGATACCGGCAGTCCAGTCCGGCAGGGCAGATTTTTCCACTGACATGAATGCGACCCCTGAGCGCAGGGAGCAGGCCCTTTTCTCAGACCCCACAAGCTACGGCGGATATGTGCTGGCAGTGCCGGCTAAAGATCTTGCGCAGAATTCGCAGGATAGCGGCAGCGGAGAATGCGTGCCTGAATATGACGAATTCTCAGACCTGGAGGGCAAGACCGTATCCATGCTGGTGGGGGCCCCTTTTGAGGAACTGGTAAAAAGCAAGGCCCCGGGGGTAGGAAGCTTTTCGTATTTTAATAACATGGCCGACATTCTTCTTGCGCTTAAGGACGGCAAGACTGATGCCTGCCTTAATAATAATGCTATTGCAGAGCTGGCGGTAAACAGGGATCCGGAGCTTGCTCTTTTCCCGGAGCCCCTTAAGGAAGGGACATTCGGCTTCGCTTTTTCCAAGGGGGATGAAAGCCTTGCAGACTGGCAGGCCGCATACGACAGCATCCCGGAGGAAACGAAAAAAGCCCTGTGGAAAAAATGGACCGGCCTTGATGATAGCGTAAAGACTGTTCCTGCCCAGGACTGGCCCGGAACAAACGGAACAATACAGGTGGCTGCCTGCGACGCCCTTGAACCCATGAGCTATGCGGGAGAGGGCGGAGAGCTCATTGGCTTCGATATCGAGATGATACTGCTCATGGCCAAAGAGATGGATGTGCATGTGGAGTTTGTAGGGATGGAATTTGCCTCCGTCCTGTCCTATGTGCAGTCAGGAAAGGCTCTAATGGGAGCCGGATCAATAATCGTTACGGACGAGAGAAGGGAAGCTGTTGATTTCATAGAATACTACCCAGCATCCTTTGTGCTTATAGTAAGGGCCGCAGAACCGGAGGATGAAAATAAGGGCTTTTTTGAAAGGACAGCTGAAAGCTTCGAAAAGACTTTCATAAGGGAAGCCCGCTGGAAGCTTTTCCTCCAGGGAATAGGCACTACCATATTGATCACTGTCCTGTCCATACTCTTCGGTACGGCACTGGGCTTCATCCTGTTCATGGCCTGCCGTAACGGAAACAGGGCGGCTGAACTTATTACAAGGTTTTTCGTATGGCTTGTGCAGGGAATGCCGGTAGTGGTGCTCCTGATGATACTTTATTACATTATTTTTGCAAAAACTTCGGTAAGCGGAACAGCCGTAGCTGTAGTGGCCTTCACCCTTGTCTTTGGTGCTGCGGTATTCGGCATGCTGAAAGCAGGTGTAAAGGCAATAGACAAGGGACAATCGGAAGCTGCCCTGGCTCTGGGCTACGGGGATCTCCATTCATTCTTCCGCATCATACTTCCCCAGGCGGTTCCCCATTTCCTGCCTGCCTAT
>JAILDD010000157.1 GCA_024689605.1 Lachnospiraceae bacterium | reverse complement strand
TCATGGCAGCCAGAGATACATTTACCGCACCTAAAGGCTTGGTTATGGAATTAGCCACAAATATGGCTATAATGATACTGATCACTATCATGATCACTCCGATGACTAGCTGCGCCGCTGCAGTGATATATACATTTGCAATCGCAACCTCCTGTACACGGCATGATGCCACTATCCAGTCACACCCGGGTATTTTTTCCCATGAAATGATCCATGTATCACCCATGAAAGGAGCCACATAATTGCCGCTTGTCTTATCCCCTCTGGAATCAGTATAGAATTCATTCTGATCCTGCATCTCCGGATCTTCTACATTGACACTTCTTGCTGAATGTGCGATGACGGTTCCGGTACGGTCCACTATAACGATCTCCTGTCTGTCCTGAGTCACCTCAGATGCGAGCATTTCCTGAAGCTCTGATACATCATAGTTTCTCTGCACTATACCTATGATATTCTGTCCCATCTTGTCATAAACCGGAACAGAGAATGTGATGATAGCTGTCCCCGTGGATTTGGATATGATCAAATCTGAGCTGTACTCGCTTGCACCGCTCATCGGTACCTTAAAATAATCTCTTTCGGATACATCAACATTTTTACCGGAGGTCCTGAGTCTCTGCATGCCGGTAGCATCCGCTATGGCAATGGAATTACCGGTAGACCTGCCTTCGTCCAGATTTCTGTTGACCGTCAGGATATTTTTAAGAAGAGCCTCCTCATCCTTTGAATCAATACTGGTTCCGTCAAGATACTCGATCACTACCGGCGAAGTAGCCAGAGCCTTTAAACTTTCCAGATTTTTACTCCTTATTATGCCTATAGACTCCCTTACAAGACCTGCCTGAGCTTCATTTACTTCGTTGGCGCTCTTTTTTCCTTCGTTGACAGTGTTGAACAGACTGATTGCAGTAAGCAACACTATCGGAACCGTTACTAAGAGTCCCATGATAATAATAAATTTTGTACGTAAACTCTGTTTTGTCATTATTCTTATCCCCTTTTTTTATTCGTGAACTTGTGATAATTTTACTGCGGCCGACTATAATCAACTATAAATCAGCCCAAGCCTCACAAAACCGTCACATTTTCCCATTGTTATCTAAAATTATAGTACTCACCGCTTTTTTTTCAATTGATAATGTATACAGTTTTTCCGAAATAAATTTTAAGTTCTTTCCATAACGAAGCGCCGGCGAAGCAATAACAATGTGACAACGATTCAATAAATAAAACTTCTGTAACAGGCCGCTAAGATTCTGTCATTAATCACTATTGCAAAATTTATACCTTAGTTCTATCATTAACATACATATTTCTGGTATACGTGTATATTCGAATGCCATATATGTTTTATATGGGCCTGAAAAGGTTTCGACGGGGTATCTTAAGTCGAAGAAGCTATCCGCAGGAGTGCGTTAAACCCAAAATTAAACTAAACGCTGATAGAAAATTAGCACTCGCTGCCTAAGCGCAGCGCGTCGTCCCTGATGCACCTGCACATTTGGTAAACGGCGTCAATCTTGCAGGAAACGGATGCGCAAAGCTTTGAGCGTATTGCAGATTCATGAAGCTACTGAATCCTGAGCGGTGTCTGTGACACTCAGGCGGAGGGAATGAAGTCCTGCAGACTATGATAGTAGAAGGGCGAGGGCGGATGTTTCGGACACGGGTTCGACTCCCGTCAGGTCCATTTTTCAAAAGGGATTGCAAAAGTGCCTAAAACACTGCAATCCCTTATTTTATGCGGTTTTCAGGGTTTTTCTTTCGTTACTGTGAGTGATGTAAAAATGGTTAAAATAACGCAAAATTACCCCGATTTTTATAAAATATCACACGAAATATCACACGAATTTTATGCCCGGAATCCCTTATCCGGCAAGGCTTTGAGGGGTGTTTAGAAATCAAAATATGACACGAAACGCTTTTGGCAAGTTAAAAACTGAAGTTTTTTAATTTTTTCATTATTATAATAAAAAAGAGGCGGGTTACCCCGCCTCAGCCAGCGCATCCATATTCTCGGGAGAAGAAGGACGCTAAAAAATTCCATGTGTTCATCGTATTCTGGATCCCGGAGGATTACTTGCATGGTATTGCTTGTCATAAAATGAATATATTCACTGTGGAATGGTTAACACCTGTCCGACATATATCCTGTTTGGCCGCTTGATGTTGTTTGCCTGTACGAGCTTTGCAACAGTAGTCTTGTATTTTTTGGCGATGCCTGAAAGCGTGTCGCCTTTCTTTACGGTGTACTTAACAGCCTTTGTCTCTTCTTTCTTTGTTTCGCTCGCTACAGGTGCTGCTTTAGGCTGTTCCGCAGCCTTTCCCCATCCATTCAGCCCCTTCGCCTTTATAAGTGTCGGATAGTCTTTATAGCAATAGTCCTGATCGCACACATGCCCTGCTATCTTATTTTGCCGGATGACATTGGTTTCGCCGCCAAACTGCCACATATCTACATCCTTAGGCCGTGTTTTTCTCCAGGCTGCTACCCACTTGCACCAGTGGGATATCGCTCCCTGTTCCATCTCTGATTTAAAGGATGCAAGGCTTGAATATATGCCGACCCAATATCCCGCATCTTCTACTGTTTTACAGAATGCGTTTACAACATCTGTCAACTCGCTCTTTGAAAGAGTGAGCATTTTTGCCTCAACATCATAGTACACGGGGTATTCAAGCTGTTTGCCGTTGAGCAATTTGATAAGATGCTCCGCAGATGCTTTCGCCTGGGATACATTCATATCCTTGCCGAAATAGTATGCCCCTATCGGCATACCTAACTGTTTTGCCTGAAGATAAAAGGACTCAAAACATGCATCCTTATAATGTCCCGCATCGGATCCGCCTATCTTAAGTATGGCAAACTGTACGCCTTCTTTCTGGGCTTGTGCCAGAGATAACCCTTTCTGCCACCTCGAAATATCAATTCCAAACATAGCATTCACCTTATTCACCCCCCTTTAGCTGTTTTATTGCCTGATCCACCCCTGTCGCTGCAAGTCCGGACACAATGCCTACGGCTATCGCGGTAATAATGTCCGCTGCAGGGAAATCGGGCATTCCGATCAGGAACGCTACGGCTCCCAGAATAGCTCCTGCT
>JAILDD010000147.1 GCA_024689605.1 Lachnospiraceae bacterium | reverse complement strand
CCACCACTGGTAGATCTGGCTCCTTTCCTTCCAAGGGAAGAGCTGAAAGGATACATGTTTATACCGTTGATTGAGGAATAAGTATAGTGGAAGGCAGAACACTGAGAAGAGCCGTTGTTACAGGGCCTACAGGAGCAGTCGGACGGGCTTTGACAGACCGGCTGATCAAAGAAAACATAAAGGTATATGCTATATGCAATCCGGATGGAAAAAAACGACCTGACTGCATAGAAGAATCTCTGAATTTAAGAATTATACCATGTGGCCTTTCAGAACTTCGAAAGCTGAAAGAAATCATTCCTTTACAAGTAGATGCTTTCTTCCATCTTGGATGGATGGGGACAGTTGGGTCCGGACGAAATGACATGGATACTCAGATTTTGAATATCCAGTATACGATAGATGCAGTCCGAGTTGCTTCTGAACTCCAGGCATCTGTTTTTATCGGTGCCGGCAGCCAGGCGGAATATGGACATTATGATGGACCCTTGTCTTCTGCAACTCCATGTGTTCCGGAAAGTGGTTATGGTATGGCTAAACTATGCGCAGGCCAGATGAGCAGAGAAGAATGCAGGAAACTTGGTTTGGTTCATATATGGCCGCGTATTCTAAGTGTATACGGACCACATGATGGCAGTAATTCTATGATTATATCCACGATTCAGAAGCTTCTCTGGTCAGAAAAACCATCCTTTACAGCAGGAGAGCAGGTGTGGGATTATCTGTATGCAGAAGATGCGGCAGAAGCATTATACAGGATTGCCCTTTATGGAAAAGATGGGAGAATTTATCCTCTTGGGTCCGGACAAATAAAACAGTTGAAGGATTACATTACTATTTTACGGGACAGCATTGATCCGGAGCTACCATTGGGAATCGGGGATCTTCCTTATTCAGACCGGCAGGTTATGCATTTGGAAGCAGATATAAGCAGGCTGAAGGCTGATACTGGTTTTGTACCGGAAACGGATTTTCAGACAGGGATTCGAAAGACGATAGATTGGGTGAAAGAATACTGCCATGAGTGAAGAGCAGAAAAAAACAATTTCGGTAATGATACCGTGCTATAACGAGGAAGAAAATGTCCTGGCGATCTATGAAGCAGTAAAAAACCAGCTTGTTACGAATTGCGCTGCTTATGATTATGAGATCCTTTTTATCGATAATAAGAGCACGGATAAGACAAGAAGCCTTATTCGAATGATCTGCTCTTCCGATAAAAAAGTAAAGGCTGTTTTTAATGCCCGCAATTTTGGCCAGTTCAGCAGTCCCTATTATGGTTTGCTTCAGACAAGCGGTGACTGCGCCATATCCATGTGCGCTGATTTTCAGGATCCCCCGGAGCTTATCCCACAGTTTGTTTCAGCGTGGGAAGAGGGCTATAAGATCGTAATAGGTAAGAAAACGACAAGTAAGGAAAACCCGATTATATACAAGCTTAGAGGATATTATTATAAATTGCTCAGAAAGATGAGCAGTGTGGAAATGATAGAACAATTTACCGGCTTTGGACTATATGATAAAAGCTTTCTTGATGTTCTTCGGTCTTTAAATGAGCCGACTCCTTTTATGAGAGGACTGGTGGCTGAACTGGGGCCAGAGCGAAAGGAAATTGAGTATACACAGCCTCAGCGAAGGGCAGGAAAGACGCATAATAATTGGTATACACTTTATGATGCAGCCATGCTCAGTTTTACCAGCTATACAAGAGTTGGGATGAGGATTGCCACATTTTTTGGATTTGCAATGGCTTTTGTTAGTTTCCTTTTTGGACTGTTCTATCTGGTCGCAAAACTCCTTTTCTGGTATAAATTTACGGCAGGATATGCCCCCATGATGATTGTCGTATTCTTTATGGGAGGACTGCTGTTGACATTCCTAGGTTTTCTTGGGGAATACGTAATGGCTATTAATACCAGGGTGATGAACAGGCCTTTGGTTGTGGAGGAAGAAAGAATCAACTTTCTAACCAACGGGGCCGGGCTGGGCGATAGGGAATAAGGGTTATGTGAACTTTTATAGTCAAAACCGTTAAGGATTAAAGCGCTGAATTGACTTGCTGATACTATTCTATATAATATTTCTTTTTAACACGGATATTAAGACATAAATGAAAAGATAAGGATTACATTAATCGCAGAATTTGTCTTTGCGCTTTAAAATATTATGAGTAGCCCAATTGTCGGGCAACTCATAGAATAGAAGCAGGAAAAGCGACTTTAGGGCCGCAGTCAAAAAAAGGGATAGCTGAATATTTCCATTTGGGCACTGAATGGCTGTAATATGGTGATG
>JAILDD010000141.1 GCA_024689605.1 Lachnospiraceae bacterium | reverse complement strand
CAGTATCAGCACATTTAATAACATATAGAATATAAGTCCGATTCCGTAATCTTCAAGCTGATCCTGTATGATCATGGATATCAGTATCCAGGAAAACATTACTGTCAGGAACCAGAACATTATCTTCACCAGGAGCCTGTTCCTTTTATCTATCTTTTCAGTCATCTCCGCCACCGGTATGAGAAAAAACTGCACAGCTCCGTCATCATGGCCAGCGCTGTCATTTTCAATGCTGTACTTCTTTTTCATCCCGGCCTCCAGGATCATGGCCAGCCTGCCTGCATCCTGTCCTCCAAGGAACGAGCACTTTAACTCACGTTTTCTGTCCTTGCCACTGATCACTATGTATCTTTCTGTCACAGGAATAAAACTGTAATAATGCGTATACACCTGCATATACATATCATTTTCTCCAAAGAGATATTCCCTGTTCTTAAGATAAATCCCATTCTCATCAGCTTCTATGCACTTTCCGATGCAGCCTATTATACCTGTGAAACAGCCAAGCATAACTGCCACACCCAGCATCGGGACAAACATATCATCGTCCATTCCCAGAGCCACCGCGATCAGCAGGATAAAACAGCCATACATAAAGCCGTTTATGAATCCTGCCGGAATTCCCCTGAATATTTTGCCCTTAAATACTTCACGCTCCATTTTACTGTTTCTCCAATTTTTCCTTAATCACTAAAATGATACCCGGATATTTTAACACACACACCCTGTTTCCTCAGAAATCTGTTGCGAACGCATAATTAACACATATATAATACTCCTGTTAAACTGAGGTGATCATTCAAATGAACAGAAAACTGATATCTATTTTCGAGTGGCTTAATATTTTATTTATGGGAACTGTTCTTGTGGTTTCCGTGACCGGCACATACCACCATATAGCCTGGTATAAGGTTTCCTTCGTTTCGGTTATATGGCTTATCTGTTTTCTTTTTGCTTTTTTTATTTTCAAAAAATCCGAAGCATTCCTGACAAAGCATAAAACAGGCCTTTTGGTCGCATACTTCTTTATGCTTTTTGCCGCACTTTCTGCCTCTTCGATATTATTTGCCAATCCCCCCACAAACGATTATAAAGAAGTGTTCGAAAGTTCATTAAAACTTATAGCCGGCGAAGAAGTCACCTGGTCATATTTTGCTATGTTCAAGAATAACTATCTGCTTCTGTTATTTTTGGCACTGATAAGGCTTCCTGCTTATCTGGCAGGATTTGACAGCACCTATTCGATCATCATATTTTCAGCTCTTTGTGCCACAATAACAGCTTTACTTATATTTAAAATAATGGAGAACTTCCGGATTCCAGTATATTTATGCTTTCTGGCATTAGTGATCTACGCACTGTTTTTACCATTATACGGCTGTACATATGTTTTCTATTCAGATCAGGCCACCATTATGCTTACAGTTCTTCCCGTATATCTCATTGTATCTGATTCCGGCGGCAGCAAATGGCTGTCCGTTATAAAAATAATCCTTGTGGGCCTGCTGGCGTGTATGGCATTCTGGCTGAAGGCTACTGCCGTAATACCGATAATAGCGTTTACGATAGTAAAACTGCTCACGGCATTTAACCGCCGCACGCTTTGGCGCATTCTTGAATACTGCTGTGCTTTTATATTTTTCTGGGTTATCTATGAACTGATCTGGCGTGCCTCACCGGCTTATAAAATGACGGACATGCATGTGCCCATAATACACTGGATCGCACTTGGCTCACACGGCAGCGGCGGCTGGGACGACAATACAGACTACGCCTATGCCCTTCTCGCAACGCCGACTATAGAAGCAAAGAAAGAATTTGCATATTCGTATTTACGCCAGAACCTGCATGAAATGTTCTCTGTTTCTCACATAGTCAGCAAAATGCGCCATAACTTTGCCGCAGGTTTCATGGGGCTTTCCACATACATATATGTACCCGATTCGCCTGCCTATCCTTTTCTGAGCGCGTATGGGACATATGGCGGATATACTATGATGTTAGCAACAGGAATGTATTATCTGCTCCTTTTACTTAATATTTTCGGAAGCGTAATTTCCATAATCAGGAAAAAGACGTATCCCCATATCATTTTAGGACTTTTTGCCCGGATTTCCCTCTTCGGGCTCTTCCTCTTCCTTATGTTCTGGGAGGCAAATAACCGTCAGCTTTATAACCATATCCCTTTACTGGTAATTACCGGAATTGCTTCATTCGCACAGTTATTTGATAAAGCTGAAACCTTTTGTAAAGTGTTCCATATCAATTCTTCCAGCCAAATTTAATGCCCTTTCTGCTGAGCAGCTCTTTATGGCCGTCATCATCATCTTTTTTTAAACTGAAAAACTCATTAAGTTCATCTTCAGTAAACTGCTTACCTGTATAAGTTTCAGCACATGCACCCACCGGCTCAAACATAGGTTCCTCACACTCTCGCTCCTCATAGATTCTTCCGTATGCATCTATATAAACATAGTCGCCCCCCATCTCCCAGCCATAAACGCCACTCCATATTACCTTTATCTCTTCATCCCCGGGCATATCATCATCACTCAGCTCCGATACTTCCGGTGAAGGTTCCTGTATTTCCGAAACATCCTGTTCATCGGTTATGTTCGTTTCAAAATCCTGTTCATCGGATATTTTTGTTTCAACAATCTGTTCCGATTCGTTTATGTCTGATGAAACAGCTACGCCGTTTTTTTCAGTGCCGCATCCTGCAAGCACCACACCCAAAGTGCAAACTAATATTGCTAATACAGATTTTTTCATGATCACGAATCCTCCCTTTGAAAAATATGATCCGTATATATAATATACGGATCATACCCTGGGATTTTATGGTTCAAGCATTAAAATTCAGCTTTCGCTTCGAAGATGCGAAGTTTCCCCCCTTTTCTTTACGGGCTTTTTTGTCGAGGTACATCAGCTCATCTGCCTGTTTAAACAGTTCTTCCACATCGAACTCACCCTCGCAGTACTTAAGACCAAAGGCCATTACACAGTAAACATTGACACGGCACTCCTTTGCTATCACTATTTTTTATTTTGCTTTCGTCGAACCTGAAATACAATACACACTCCGATTTTCTACTGCTGATACCCGTAAGTTCTATCTTCACTATGATGATAGTAACCGTTCTGTTGCTCTTCGGCGGTCGGGGCGGAATATAAATTGAAGAAGACTACCGCATTGTCATATTCACGCGTGAAATTGCCACGAACATCGAATGCTTCGAACTCATCGACAAACGAATCGAGGATCAGATCACACTCCGAGTCAGACAAAAGCCGGTCCGTGTATATATCGACACCGGGCAGGTAGAAGCCCGACAGTCCTTCGGTCGCACTTTCGCTGATCTCACCAATATCCACGGTCAATGAGTACTCATCGATGATATCCTCGAGATCCGCACACTCAAGATAAGTCTGAAGATAATAATATGAGAAGTCGTTGGTGGAATAATTACTGTAAACACCGGTCGTGTACTCCTCCACCCGTTCTTCCACGGAGTAGACAAATCCGAATTCCGTATCCTGCA
>JAILDD010000137.1 GCA_024689605.1 Lachnospiraceae bacterium | reverse complement strand
TACGCTGTCGCGGCAATATGCCATGGAATTCATAAGGTAGCCGGCCTCTATATTGCCCCCGGCAACGATATTCGTATTCTCAAAAAATGCTGCGACTATATTTCCTCTTGCTTCTACTATACCTACGTTATTTCCATTCACGCCGCGTCTTATAATGATATTCTTGCCGGCCTTGAGCCTTGCCCCTTCCACATAACCGTCAACGATTATGTCGCCATCAGCCTCTACCCGGGCATTCTTCATGACAGACCCGGTAATATGTATGGTACCGTTAAAGCTTATATTATCTTTGCCGTATACAACGTCACCCTTGATCTCCAGCTGTTCGAAAATTGAAAGCTTTCCGTTCTGTATAGTGACATAGCCGCCCTTCTCGGAAACATAGGTAACTCCGTCATCCTCACAATGTATAAAATTTGCCTTGAGGGGTTCAAGGTCATGGCCTACATAGCTTAAAATCTCCCTGCCTGAAACGGTAAACCCGCTCTTGCCGGGCTTTGCCTTGTGATAAAGCGCGATCTTTTCTCCCGCCTTTACCGCAGACAGTTCTTTCTGTGCCCTGTAATCTATACTTCCATCTTCTTTTACCTTGGGCGGTTCATCAAAGGACTCAAAGAAATATTCATAATATCCGTCCACGCCTTCCGCAGGCTCTTCGCCCTCAGCCAGAAGATATTCCTTTCCAACCGCATAATCTGCAAGATTCATGTTCTCGCTGTCGATACAAAATCCATTGGTTATTCCCATGCGGTCTATAAGCCTAAAGAACGCAGGCACTGTAAAATCATCAGGAAGATTTTGCGTCAGCTTGAAGTAGGCCTTCATATGGCCGTCCTTTGTGTGAACACTTATCCCGCTGCTGGCATCCTTTATGGTATAGTCAAGATTGCTCCTGTTCAGTTTAAACTGTTCCGTGAAGAGGATCTGGTGAGCCTTCTTCATATCCGAAAGACTGCAGATAAGACGTGCATAATTGCTCACGTCCAGCCTCTCCATAAGTCCAAGCCTTATCTCCCGCATCTGCCTGTCACGGTAATATTTATTTGCATAAATGCTGACATCCAGGTTGGCCTCAAGTCCCATCCTGATCTCACGCATCTGCCTGAACATCATATCGGCACTGTCGTAATATGTTACATCCAGGCCGCGGTCTATGCCCTTTTTTATCTCATCAAGCTGTGGGAATGAATAAACAGATTTGTCATACTCATCGATTGATTTCGGAATGACCTTTTTTTCAACAGTAGCTTCTATGGAATCAAGATCCATACCATCCAGTACTTTTGTGAAATCATCATTATCCACAGACAAGGCACTTAAGTTCTCCGCCGCCACACTGTCCGTGTCTGAATCTCCGGAAAAATCCGGCATAAGACCACCCAGACCATTCTTTTTGGACTGATCACTCTTATTCTGTGTCTCCTGAACGTTATACAGAAGATCTATGAGATTTTCTTCACTGTAGAGATCCCCAAGATCCCCAAGATCACTAAAATCAAAATCCTCAGCCACGCTCTAGCCTCCCCTCAGTTATTTCCCTTTTCCGTCAGATTAGCCCGAATTATCTTTATCCGCAAATATTATTTTCCCGGCCCTTCTGTTGATATATGCCTTAAAAGCTTCCACATCCGTTCCGTCCTTAAAACCTTTTTTGAAAAGAACCTGGCCGTGTTCTATCATTCCCGGCAGGTTAAGGATCAGTATATACTCATCCTCGGTCTCATATACCCGTTCTATGGTTCTGTAGTTAAATGAAAAGCCGGTTTCATTGACCTTTACATGTATATTATCGGCATTAAACTTTACTATCTCAACTATCACATCACCATGGTCACTCTGAAGCTTCCTGTAATCGATCCACTCCCTGAAGCTGTACCCGAAGAAGATCATAAAAAAGAAGTACAGTGTAAGCACCGCCAAAAGTGAAGCAAGGATCCTGCTCCCCAAAAATATGATGCTGAGCACCAGACAGGCAGCAAACAGAACCGTAAGCACTAATGCCAGTATGCGGGTCTGCTTCTGTAACTTACGGTAACAATACCTGAAATACTGGGAATGCAGCTTCCTTGTCAGGATAAACTTATTCTCATACATCAATTTAGCCATAGCAGTTACAGAGCCCCGATTTTTATTTTATCATATGCATGGTAATGAGGTAAACATAATTTTTTTATTTTAAACTGAAATCCTGCCCGCTCACACATGATCACGTATATTTTACCATAAATCCCTGCTGCTTTGCATACAATTCACACATGTGAACTGCGGATTATACACTAGAATCTGCCGAATACTCTGATAAATACAATTTTCAGCAAAAAAGAGACAGGCAAAGCCTGTCTCTTCTGATATATTCAACATCTTAAACATTATCTCTTCAGATTTACCAGTTCCTCAAGCAGTGTATCGGAAACGGTTATGATACGGGAGTTAGCCTGGAAACCACGCTGGGTGGTGATCAGCTCCGTGAACTCGCTGGAAAGGTCTACGTTGGACATTTCCAGAACACCGGTGGACATGTATCCACCGTCTGCAGTGATATCAACACCGATGCCGTCAAACTCACCTGAGTTAAGGGTTGCGGAATAAAGGTTATCGCCCTGCTTCTCAAGACCTGCCGCATTTGAGAAGGAAGCAACCGCGATCTGACCCAAAAGCTTGGTCTGGCCGTTATCATAAGCTCCATAGATCATACCGTTATTCTGAATGGATACGCCGGTCATTGTTCCGAGTGCACATCCTGTGCCCTTTCCGTCTGCATCACCTGAGGTCGCGGCTGCAGTGGATGTTCCCTCGTTGTTAAGATTCTTGGTAGCAGACATATCTATCTTTATAGCCTTGGCAAAAGGATTCTCGGTACTGGACTCCTTAGGCTCAATGGTAAGGTTGAAAGCAGATATATTTGTTGAACCGTTAAGACCGGTAAGGGTACCTGTTGCCTGATTGTACCTTACTGATATTGCTGAACCCGCAGGAGTAACATAACCGTCAGTGCTAAGCGTCCCGTCAGCAGCAAACAGAGGCACGTTTGTAGAGCCATCCGAATCAGTATATGAATATGTTCCCGACTTGAGCAAAGAACCGATAGTTATAGGATTCGATGTAGTGTCGTTAACCTGCACAGTCAGCGAAAGAAAATCTTCATAGTTATCAAATCCGAAAGCTTCAGCATATGCTTTTGCCGCATCTGCCTTAGTATAGTTGATGGTCTTGGTAGGATCCTTGGGATCAGGATACGAAAGGCCATTGTATGTAGCATCTCCATCAGAAATCTTTCCCGTAGAAGGGTCATAATTGTTAAAAATATTATTCGGAGACAATGTGATTTCCTGTGACGGAGACCATTTTGAATCCTTATACTTGATTTCTCCGTTACTGGGATTTTCCATATCATATCCGTCAAGCAGTGAATATGAAGCAGCCTTTGTTCCGTATGAGTTTGCACCGGAAGCATTTGAACCTGTGTAAACCTTTGCATCAAACTTATCCAGGATTGACTCATTATTCGCGTCAAGGACATCCTTAAGATTCAGGATGTAGTTGCCCTCTTCGTCAGTTCCGTTCATTCTGAACCTTGCGGTATAGGAATAACCCATATTGTCATAGAATGCCAGATTTATAACTTTACCATCGCCCAGGACCTGTGAATCAAGCTTATCAATGATGCCTGTCATGGTAGCAAGCTCTGTAGCTTTGGGATCGCTGGTCAAATTCTCAGGTGACATGATCTGAAGCTTCTTGACATTATCCTGAACGATCTCGCCTTCATCATTTACAAGCCAGCCCATAACATTGTAACCGTTTGAGCTCATTGCCAGGTTACCTACGGCATCAACGTAGAATGATCCGTCTCTTGTGAAATAGTTTGATGTTCCGTCAGAAACAACGAAGAAGGAATTACCTGTTATACGCAGGTCGAAAGCATTACCTGTAGTCTGGGTGGAACCCTGCTGGGTAATGGCCGTGCTTATAGCTGCAGACTGAACACCGAGACCGATCTGCTTTGCATTGGTACCTGCAGTACCGGTGGTCTCGTTAGGTCCGCTGGCAGACTGTGTTGTCTGGTACATCAGTTCGGAGAAAGTGATGGACTGGGACTTGTAAGCTACGGTATTAACATTGGCGATGTTGTTACCGATAACGTCCATCTTGACCTGGTGTGTTTTTAACCCCGCAACGCCGGAGTAAAGTGATCTCATCATAAGGCATGTCCTCCTTCATTTTTTATATACTGAGGAGGGCCCGTAAATCCTTTTGAACGTTCCTCATCCTTGAGAAACCATCCTCTTATCTTTCAACCTTACAATTATTATATCGGACCGCTCGTCCAAAAGTTTATATCCGCATACTATCTTTTATGCATTATCGTCCGTATCGGATGCTGAAGGCTGTTCCTCAGCTTCCGACGATGCTGCCGCTGACGACGCCGCTTCCGACGATGCTGCCGCTGACGACGCCGCTTCCGACGATACAGCTTCCGTCACTGTGTCATCCGGTTCGGAAGCTGAAGCCTCTGTTCCTTCATCGGAACTCTCAGATGATGCAGCTGTCTCAGAAGCACTTTCCGATGCCGCTGCTTCCGTAGCTGCTGATGTTTCCGAAGAAGCCTCATCCTCTGCTGCCGCTACAGAACTCTCTGACACTGCCTCAGCACTTTCCGAAACACCAGTACCGGTATCACCGCTGTCAGCTGACGCCTCTGTACCTGAAGCCGGAGTCACGGCCTCAGCTGCCTTATCCGCAGCAGTCTCCGTAACAGCTTCAGCCTGTTCGGCAGCCAGCTCAGCCGCAGCTTTTTCCTGCTTCGCCTGCTCATCGGCTATGATCTTCTGAAGAGCCTTACGGTACTGGTCTATGCCGTCAGCAAAGCTCTCATCAAGAAAGCCTTTTTCAAAATCATTCATATCGTCGTATTCGGCCACAACAGCAGATGCCGCATTGAAATAATCCTTCGTCATAAGGGACGGTGCAGGAAGCTGCTTAATTGCTTCTATGAGATCATCCGCTCTGTCAGAAGCTGCCACATACCGGTCACTTACCACAGTCTTAAGGTCATTTATAGAATAAAGGGAACCATCAATGGAAAGGTATGCCTTTCCTTCTTCATAAGTCACATAGTCCACCACTCCGGATACCTCA
>JAILDD010000133.1 GCA_024689605.1 Lachnospiraceae bacterium | reverse complement strand
CATCCAGTATCTTGAGGAAGACAACCGTCCTCAGGTAGCACTTGATGTTGACTATGAAGGCGGTATGGGTGTAAGTGTAGGCCGTCTTCGTGAGGACAGTGTTTACGACTGGAAATTCGTAGGCCTTGCACACAATACTTTAAGGGGAGCTGCAGGCGGAGCTGTACTCTGTGCAGAGCTCTTAAAGGCAAAGGGATATATTACTGCAAAATAAGGGGAAATTCATATGTATGTCGGTAGAAAAAAAGAGTCTGCTTACCTGTCTGAGGTTTACCAGAAGGAAGGCAGCGGACTTTATGTATTGTACGGCTGCCCGGGAATAGGCAAGACTGCATTGGCCCTCAGGTTTGCAAAGGGCAAGAATTACAGTTATTACCAGGCAAGAAGCTGTGCCGAAATGCATCAGAAACTCTTATGGATGAGGGAAGCAGGCGGACTTGATGAGAGTCTGCCTGCATATTATGATATTTTCAGGGCGTTGTATGACGATGCCATGGAAAAAGATCCGGATAAGAAATTTGTTCTGATGGTAGATGAGTTCCAGGATATCATCCGCTACTCGGATTCCTTTATGGACGATCTTGTGGAGTTTGTCGAGACGGCTGAGATGGATGTTTTTGTTCTTCTTATATCATCTTCCATATCTTTTGTCGAAAATGATTTTGTTCCCAGGATAGGAAAGCTGTCGCAGGCAATTAAGGGTTTTTACAAGCTTCCGGAGCTTGGCTTCTTAGACTGCGTCAACTTCTTCTCAAAATACAGCACCAAGGAATGCATGGAGGTATACAGTATCCTTGGCGGTATTCCTGCTTATTGGGAGCAGTTTTCCGATGAGGTCAGCGTAAAAGACAACATCATAAAGAAGATCCTGAATAAGGACAGCATGTTATGCAGGGAAGGCATGCGGCTCGTGGAGGAGGAACTCAGGGAAACAAGCGTTTACTGTACTATTCTTCACTGCATGGCTAACGGTATGAACAAGCTGAATGACCTGCATCTTTATACAAATTATTCCAGGGCGAAGATAAGTGTATATTTAAGGAATCTCATGGAGATGGAGCTGGTTAAGAAGGTCTTTCCTTTTGACGGGGCTTCCCTTGAAAATGCAAGGAAGGGTCTGTACCGTATCGGCCCCCATTTCTTACTGTTCTATTTCAGGTTTATCTATGGCAATGCATCCCAGTATCAGTGTGTTAACGCTGAAGAATTTTATGAGAATTATGTCAGCCCGGACCTGGATGCTTTCTACGGTGAGAGTTTTTCCCGTGTATGCAGGGAGTACCTTAGCATCATGAATGACGAACACGGACTGCCTATAGATGCCGTTACCACCGGTGAATGGCCCGGCAAAAAGGGCAGCATAGACATAGTCATGCAGGACCAGGATGAGACCAATCTGCTTGCTTTCTGTATTTCCGGTGAGGAAGTGACGGATGTGGATGCGCTTGACCATGCTTTTGAAATTGCGGAAAATGCTTCGCTGGCGCCTGATTATATTTATATTTTTTCCCGTGGCAGCTTTACGGATGAACTCAGGGAAGAGGCGGAAAAGACAGGCGGCGTCACACTTATAGGTATAGACGACCTGTGATCGGTGAGGTAGGTAGTTTTGTCGGATAAGGCTTTATTTATCGCCGAGAAACCTTCTGTCGCACAGGAGTTTGCCAAGGCATTAAAATACAATATGAAGCGTGCAAACGGCTACCTCGAGAGCGAGGAAGCCGTTATCACGTGGTGTGTGGGCCATCTGGTCAGCATGAGCTATCCGGACAAATACGATCCGGCGCTTAAGCACTGGAGTTTTGAGACTATTCCTTTTATTCCCGAAGAATTCAAATATGAGGTGATACCCTCTGCGGCGTCGCAGTTTAGGATTGTCAGTGCTTTGCTTAACAGGCCTGACATAAAGACCATCTATGTCTGTACCGACTCGGGACGTGAGGGTGAGTATATATATCGTCTTGTGGCCCAGGAAGCCCATGTGAGCGGCAAGGTACAGAAGAGGGTATGGATCGATTCCCAGACGGAAGAAGAGATACAGAGGGGCATAAGGGAGGCAAAGGACATAAGTGCCTATGACAATCTTTCCAATGCAGCGTATCTCAGAGCTCAGGCGGATTACCTGATGGGAATAAATTTTTCAAGGGCACTGACATTAAAGTATGGCGGATATGTAAAGAGCTATCTGAAGGCTGAACGGGCAGCTATTTCCGTGGGCAGGGTGATGACCTGCGTGCTGGGAATGGTTGTTATAAGGGAACGGGAGATAAGACAGTTTAAAAAGACACCCTTTTACAGGATAAACGGTAACTTTGTGATAGGTGAAAAAACTATTCCTGCACAGTGGAGGGCAGTGGAAGGCTCAGCATATGCAGGATCACCTTTGCTTTACAAGGATAACGGGTTCTTAAAAAAAGAAGATGCGGAAGGGCTGATCAAAAGGATACAGGGGGATGATTCCTGTAAAAAAGGTAAGGCAGCAATTATTGCCGGAAGGGAAAAGAAAACTGAGAAGAAGAATGCGCCCCTGCTTTTTAACCTGGCAGAGCTTCAGAATATCTGTTCAAAGTTCTTTAAGATTTCTCCTGATGAGACTCTTAAGATCGCCCAGGAGCTCTATGAGAAAAAGCTTACGACTTATCCACGAACAGACGCGAGGGTTCTTTCGACTGCAGTGGCAAAGGTCATAGACAAAAATATAAAGGGGCTTACCTCGTATCCGGTATGTTCTGCTATTGCAAATGAGGTTCTGCAGAACAGGGCATATAAGAATATTGCCAAGAGCCGCTATGTAAACGATAAACAGATAACGGACCACTATGCCATAATCCCCACCGGACAGGGGCTTCAGAATCTGCAGGGATTATCGCCGGTGAGTGCAAAGGTATATGAAGTTATAGTCCGCAGGTTCCTTGCAATCTTTTACCCGCCCCAGGTATATAAAAAGATTTCACTTACCCTTAAGCAGGGAAGCGAGACCTTTTTTGCGAGTTTCAAGGTGATGGAAAGCGAAGGCTTCGGAGCGGTGATGAAGTACAGCTTTTTTAAAAATAACGCTGCGGACAGCGCCGGAAACGGAAATGCCGGTGAGAATGAAAACAGCGGAAGCGACGACACCGCAGGGAAGAAGTCCGATAACTCCGATAACGAAGAAGCAGAGTACGGCTGTGACCCCGAGTTCCTGAAGGTTCTTTCCGGATTGAAAGAGGGAACGGAAACGGAGTGCACGGGCCACGATATAAAGGAAGGGGAAACGTCCCCTCCTAAAAGATATAATTCGGGAAGCTTGATACTTGCTATGGAGAATGCGGGTCAGCTTATCGAGGATGAGGAAATGCGCGCCCAGATAAAGGGCTCCGGAATAGGCACCAGTGCTACCAGAGCAGACATCCTGGATAAACTGATAAATAAAGAGGAGTATCTGTCACTTAATAAAAAGACTCAGATAATCACGCCTACGCTCAAGGGCGAAATGGTTTTTGATGTGGTCAGATATTCAATAGGCTCCATGCTGAATCCGACACTGACGGCCAGCTGGGAAAAGGGACTTTCACAGGTGACCGAGGGCGAGCTTGGGAAGAATGACTATACGGTCAAACTGAACGAATTTGTAAGAAATAATACGGAAAAGGTTAAGGGACTGACTAATACATCCACACTTTATAAGTGTTTCGATTATGCTGCATCATTTTACAAGGATGCAGGAAATGCAAAGGAAAAGGGAAAGACAAAACCAAAAGCAAAAGCTAAGAAAAAGCAGGAGGAATGAATAGATGGAAAATGCAAAGATTGCCAATCTCTATGATCTTACCAAAACCATAGCTGCAGAAATCTTTGAGGGAAAAGAATATCCCTGGGAAGTTTTGCCGGAGATAGGAGCTTTTATCATTAAGCTGGGTGAGAGCCTTGATCCGGAAAAATATGAAAAGAGAGGCGAAAACATATGGGTGGCTAAAAGTGCCAAAGTTTTCGAGTCTGCTTACCTTAACGGTCCGCTTATAATCGACGAAGAGGCTGAAGTAAGGCACTGTGCATTCATAAGGGGCAATGCGATAGTAGGAAAGAATTGTGTGGTAGGCAATTCCACGGAACTTAAGAATGTGATACTTTTTGATAACGTTCAAGTGCCTCATTATAACTATGTGGGTGATTCCATATTGGGATATAAATCCCATATGGGAGCCGGATCCATCACATCCAACGTTAAAAGTGACAAGACCCTTGTAGTGGTTAAGGATGGAGAGGATCACATCGAAACCGGGCTTAAGAAGTTCGGTGCAATGCTGGGAGACTATGTGGAGGTAGGCTGCAATTCCGTACTGAATCCCGGATCTGTTATCGGCAGGCATAGCAATATCTATCCCACATCCTGTGTCAGGGGAGTGATACATGAGAATAGTATATTCAAGAAGAACGGCGAGATTGTGAGGAAAAATGAAAATTAAGAATCTTTTCATACGGCATCTTCCGCCTGAAAATCTGAAGATATTCAAGAGCGTGCTCAGGGAAACCCGTAAGGATTCCCGTTTTGAGGAGCTGACGAATTTCATCCAGCATGGAGATACCACGGTTCAGGAACACTGTATTACGGTGGCCTATACCGCGTATTTCCTTGTGGTAAAGTTCAGTCTTAAGGTTGATGAAAAATCACTTATCAGGGGCGCTCTTTTACATGATTATTTTCTGTACGACTGGCATGAGAAAAACATGGCGAACATGATCCATGGTTTTACTCATCCCCATAAGGCTTTTCTTCAGGCAAAAAAAGATTTTGAATTAAGCCGTATCGAATCAGATATGATAAAGCATCATATGTTTCCACTGACGCCGATGCCGCCTGAAACGAAGGAGGGGCTTATACTGTGCCTGGCGGATAAGATATGCGCAACAAGAGAGACTGTTATGGGGCGTTTCCCCTGGAGGACCTAGGTTTAGATTATGGTAATGGATTTTTTAACTGACGGAGTTTCACTTTCACCCTTTATGGTATGCGGCATGGATTTTCCCCAGCTTACCATTGCAATGCTTATTTATGCCTTTACCGGCTGGATATACGAGTCAACGGTATATTCAATAGCCGAGCAGGGAAAGCTTATGAACAGGGGGTGCTTTATAGGACCCTACTGTCCTATATATGCGGTTATCTCTATCCTGAATCTTTATCTGCTGCGGGGGATAGAATCACCGGTAAAGATAATGATCGTCTCATCCCTTACAGTCTGTGCAGTGGAGTATATAACCAGCTGGACACTGGAAAAGGTTTTTAATGCAAGGTACTGGGACTACAGCGCTTACCCGCTGAATATAAACGGACGTATCAGTGTTCCTTCGGGAGTCTTCTTCGGCCTGGCGATCCTTTTTCTGGTAAAGCTTTATCATCCTGCTGTCGTAAGGTTTATGGCACAGATACCGCCGAATATACGGTATTATGCTTCAATAGGAATATGGGTGGTATTCTTAAGCGATGCGGTATTTACTACCATAAGCATGTGCAACCTGAATAAAAAGTGCAAAGAGATTTATGATGCCATAGACAAGTATTCGGAGCAGCAGCTGGACAAGATCAATTCAAAAGCGGGAAAACTCAAAAAATTCCGTATGGTCCGCAGGGGACAGAAGCTTGTGGTAATGGCCAAGGGCGTAAATAAGAAGATTGTGGAAGTTGAAACCCACTACCTGATGGCGGTAAGGGACTTCCAGTCTACAAAGTATCCGGGAATGATAGACCAGATGCGCCGTGTGTTCTCAAGAAAGGCCGGAGAATCATTTGATGAGCTGTCTGATGAAGACATAGATGACGGAATCGTGCCTGACACACAAGAAGAGGAATAGCACTATTCTTTATCCTGGAGTATATCGCTTATCTGGCCGAGGCATTCAAAAGCATAATTGTAGCTGGCTCTGGCCTGGGCCTCTTTTTCTTCATCAAAAGTCTCGGCTTCATATACTTCGTGATAGAGCTGGACGGAATTGCGCATGGAAGTGGCTGCGCTGCGTGAGATGTCGGATACGCTTTCATATCCCTTAGGAGGTTTTGTGTCCGCCATCTGTGAGAAGGTCTGGTCCATGTAGTCAAGGTAGAAGAGCAGGTCTGTTGCGGCATCGTCGGACTGAGGATCGATGGCATTTATAGAAACCGACAGCTTCTCCACATTGGAAACAAATGTAGTCATATTGGCAGTGTAGTTTTCCATATCCTTTTTATTTGAGCAACCGGTTATGAGTATGAATATAAGCATAAGGGGGAGAAAAAAATAATTTTGCCCCTTTTTTGATGTTTTGTTTGGGTTAAGGCTGAATTTCATGGTATAATAATCCTTCAATGTGATAACTATTCAGTACAGCCCGAAGCACATGCTGTAACGGGCGTACCGGCTGGCTTGTGACTGTCCGGAACCTATCGGTTTTTCAGTTACATTAGCTTTACATAAGTGAATTTATCACAACTTATTTAATTATTCAAGTACACGGGAGGTGGCGAGATGAACGGTGCAGAGGCCCTTGTAAAATGTCTCGAGCAGGAAAATGTGAAGAGTGTATTCGGATATCCCGGCGTTGCTATATGTCCATTTTATGATGCACTTTACAATTCGGAAATAGAAACTGTGCTGGTAAGGACAGAGCAGAATGCCGCACATATGGCAAGCGGCATGGCGCGGGTGACGGGACGGTCTGCTGTCTGTGCCGTGACATCCGGTCCCGGTGCGACCAATCTAATAACGGGAATTGCAACGGCTTTTGCTGATTCCATCCCCATGATCTGCATAACCGGCCAGGTCAGCTCTGAACTTATCGGTTCCGATGTTTTCCAGGAGGCAGACATCACAGGGGCTGTGGAAAGCTTTGTAAAATATTCATATCTGGTAAAGGATCCCAACGAGATCCCCAGGATAGTGAAGGAGGCCTTTTACATAGCAAATTCAGGACGGCCGGGCCCCGTGCTTATTGACTTTCCCATGGATGTACAAAAGGCAGATGTAAAGAAATTCGAGTATCCCGATGAGGTGAAGCTCCGTACTTACAAGCCTACTGTTAAGGGCAATGCCCTTCAGATCAAGAAAGTCATAAATGAGTTTGAAAAGGCAAAAAAGCCTCTTATCTGCGCAGGCGGCGGCATCCATCTGGGAGATGCGGCGGCTAAGTTAAGGGAGCTGGTGGAGGAATACCAGATACCCGTGGTTTCCACAATGATGGGAATAGGAGTGCTGCCTACCGAGCACCATCTGTATTACGGTATGGTGGGGAATAACGGTTCGCCTGCAGCAAACAGGGCAATGCGTGAAGCTGACATGATCGTTATGATAGGCGCCAGGGTAGCCGACAGGGCTGTTAATCAGACAGAGGTGCTCACGGAAAATACGGTCCTTGTACATATTGATGTGGATCCCGCTGAAATAGGAAAGAATGCCGGTGCCACAATTCCCATTGTCGGGGATGCAGGACACATACTTGCTGATATGGCAGAATACGAAATAGATGGTGACTATTCTGCATGGATAAAAGAGCTGGACGGTTACAAAAAAGACCTTAAGGTCATAAGGCCTGATCATCCGGGCTATGTGGATCCGGCCGCTTTTGTGAGAAGGCTTTCACAGCAGATGAAGGATGATGCTGTATATGTGGCCGATGTAGGACAGAACCAGATCTGGTCCTGCAGGAACCATATCGTAAGGAACGGAAGGTTCCTTACCAGTGGTGGAATGGGTACAATGGGATATTCCATACCGGCAGCCATAGGAGCAAAATATGCTTCTTCAGAACGTCAGGTGGTAGCTGTCTGTGGTGACGGATCTTTCCAGATGTCCATGATGGAGCTTGCCACCATGAAGCAGTACGACATAAAGGTAAAGATAGTTGTAATGAGGAATAACTACCTGGGCATGGTTCGTCAGTACCAGCATTTTTCACTGAAGGACCGTTATGCCATGGTTAAGCTGAATGAGGCGCCTGATCTTGATCATATTGCAAAGGCTTACGATATGAAATACATGCTGATCGCGGATATGGCAGATCTGGAAAAACAGATAGAGGGATTTCTGGCAGACGAGGATTCATGTCTTTGTGAATGCCTGATAGATCCCATGGATCTGGTTTAAGGAGGTGCAGTGCAAATGAAAAGGATTTTTTCGGTACTGGTTGAAAACAGAAGCGGTGTTCTCTGGAAAGTAGCAGGCCTCTTTTCCAGGAGGGGATATAATATCAATTCCCTTGCTGTAGGTGAGACGGATGACAGTCATGTGTCTATGATGACCATCTTAAGCAGCGGTTCGGAGCAGACTCTGGAGCAGATCGAAAAGCAGCTTAATAAGAAACTGGATGTCATAAAGGTCAAGACCTTTGATGAGAGCAGGGCTATCACAAGGGAACTGATGCTCATGAAGGTTAAATACAATAAGACCAACCGCCGTGAGATAATGGAAATCTGTGAGGTCATGGGGGCTGAGATCGTCGATATGTCCGAAACCCTTATGATGCTGCAGATATGCAGCACCCCGGAAAAAATACAGCTCATGATAAGCATGTTAGCCCAGGTCAGCATAGTTGAAGTGGCCCGCACCGGAACGTTAGCGCTTCAGAAATGCATGGAAGACTGAGCTGAAGAAATTATTTGAAAATATTTTGCAGTTAACACTATTTTTTGGTATACTCTTTTCTGTATTTGTTTTAAATAAA
>JAILDD010000102.1 GCA_024689605.1 Lachnospiraceae bacterium | reverse complement strand
TTCACCCGCAGTCAGTTCAAGTGCAACATTATTCAGACTCACACTTTCCACATCCACTGTTACCGGCGGTGCCTCTACTACAGTCACCTCACAGGACGCGGTTTTACTTCCATCCTCTGTTGTCACCGTGATCGTTGCTGTACCCTCTGCTACTGCGGTTATCTTTCCGTTAGCATCCACTGTAGCCACTGATTCATTATCGCTGCTCCAGGATACATTCTTATTGGTCGCATCTGCCGGACTTACCGTTGCAGTCAAAGTTTCATTTTCACCCTCGGTCAGTTCAAGTGCAGCATTATTCAGACTCACGCTTTCCACATCCACTGTTACCGGCGGTGCCTCTACTACAGTCACCTCACAGGACGCGGTTTTACTTCCGTCCTCTGTTGTCACCGTGATCGTTGCTGTACCCGCTGCTACAGCCGACACTGTTCCATTGGTATCTACCGTTGCCACTGCTTCGTTGCTGCTGCTCCAGCTCACATTCTTGTTTACAGCATCAGCCGGCGAGATAGTCTGCTTCAATGTAATGTTTTCACCTATTTCCAGCTCTGCACTTTCTTTATCCAGACTGACAGATACCACTTTACCGCTCACGATACCACTATAATATCCTTCCATCACAGTATCGGTATCCGGTGTTTCTGCGATTTCATATAACAATTCTCCGTTTTCCTTCATCAAGCCATACATACGTCCTGCTGCTTTTTCTTCATCTGTGATCGTATATACTCTGTTCGTAACACCATCCGAAGTCATGTTGTATATACCATCCGGTACCAGATAGTATCCGATGCCATCAAGTATCGTAAAACACGGGAACTCAGCATCCCAGGTATAATCCTCTTGGTCCAGTATCGGCCACTCTGCCTGCTGATATTTATAAGCTGCTGTCTCCTGCATGGTCGCAAAATCATAAATATGAACTTTACCGCTCTTACAATAGGCTGTTTTAGTACCATCCAAAGACAGGGCTGATTCTACATTCGCCCAGAAGAAACCGGAATATTCATTCCCACCATCTACAGCATCGTATACATTACGATCGGTCTGTGTTCCATACCAATCTGATCCATAATGCCCGATTTCCTCAAGATCATTTCTGTTCAGCAGAAAATTTTCATGTCCACAGTACGTGTATCTTGTATAACCTTCGTCATGATCATCCCAGGTAGTATCTACATAATAGTACTGTCCATCTAACCGTACTATATTCCAGGCATGGCACATCGTATCACTTATCACCACTTCTGAATCAATCCCAGCCAATGAAAGCAGATATGTATAAGCAAGGGCATATCCATTACATACAGCTTCTTTACCGATCAAAGCATCATATGCATTATATTTAGAATATGGCTCAGTTTTTTCATACTCCACATGCTGAACAATATAGTCGTGCAGAAACAGAACTTTTTCCAGATCAGTCCAATCCTCATCGATCATCGCCACGATTTCCTGCCCTTTCGAGCGGAACGCAATACTGTCAGCTTCGCTGTACTGATCCGAATCATAAATCGGGAATACCTCACATACATCTTCCTGCGATGTAAAACTAATTTCAAAAGAACTATCTACATAGAAAAGTTCGGGATCTGTATTAAGCACACTGGTATATAACATATCGATTTCATCTTCTGTAATATTATACGCAGAGATATCTATGCTTTCTTCCCGTTTTAATAATGCAGTATGTAACAATTTCTTAGCAGCTACATAACTATCCGATGAACTATTATACAATCCTGCGGAAGCTGTTCTTCTCTTCTCCGGTGCCCGATAACCACCGGCTTGAACAACCGCATCTGACAGATCGACTTTAATATATTCATCTTCATCATAGTTCTCTTCAAACTCTGTGTTAATATCATCTTCTTTATCAGGAGATGCCTCTTCTTCGTATTCGTAATCTTCCTCCTGAAATTTGTCCTCAAGGAGATCATCAAAATCCTCATCACCTGATGCTGCGAAACTAACCATTCCACTCAACTGAGAAACAGTCACAATAACTGACATACCCATTCCCAGTTTCCGCATCCATTTATTGCTCATAAAGCTACCTCCCTATACCTTAAACCTAAAATTTTTATATTAGCAGTGAATTGTTACAAACCACCAATATAACGGAAATATTATAGCACAGATTATACACATCTAACAATATATACAATCAAAAAAAGCCGCCGAAAAACGACAGCTTTTTATATTTACAAAGGTATTTCACTTTTGGCTGATCACTGCATAAAGTTTTCCTGGAATGCACCGGAAATATTGGTGTTCTCCGGAGTAAGCACAAAGATACCTGCAAAAGAATCTGCTGCTGAATAGGACACACGTCCGAATGCACAGTTCAATGCATAAGCGGTACCGCAGGAAAAATCAAATACGCGACGTGCAAATCCTTCATCACAGCTTTCTGTATTTAAAATAACGGTCATTCCATCCAGCAGTTTGTCGGTAATCTGACGAAGATCTTCCAAAGAAGACGGCTGAATTGCGATCACTTCATGTTCCGGATCGTTATTATATTCTTTTTTTGCGGAAAATGCAGAAATCTTGCCAAAACTCTTTGCCGGTTTTTCTGCTTTCTTTCTGGCAGGCTTCTCTTTTTCTTCCTCTTCTACCTCATCTTCTTCATCCAGGTAGTAATCCTCGTCATAATCATCCTTGTTCCCGAAACGGTTGCTGAATGCCTCAGCTAAATTCCATGCCATGAAATCATTCCTCCTCATTTAACATATTACCCATAAAATAATTATGGGAAACCTCACTCAATGAATTCATTATGAATCAAAAGTAAATTTATGTCAACACTTTTTTCGGCGCATTATACAAAAGATTAAATTTTATCGATGTTTTCGTAAGTTTACATAAATTATCCACATATATGTTATGTAAATATCTTATGTAGACTTGTTATGTAAACCACTATATTATGTTAACATGTTTGTTATCTTCCTGCAAATAAGCATATCGCTTGCGGAATACTCGCGCCGAGTGCGGTTGCTATTGTAACATTTTCCTCACGCGCTCTTGCGCATCCCCCGGAGTGCTTTTTCTTTATGGTATTGCGAAGCAAATATCACTAATGCAAAGAAATAAGGC
>JAILDD010000073.1 GCA_024689605.1 Lachnospiraceae bacterium | reverse complement strand
CCGTTCTCATATACTGCCTTGCTCTCAGAACTTTCAGTTGAAGCGGAACGTCTTGTAACTTGTTTTTCCGAGTCATTTTCTGCAGTTGCTTCGGTTGACGGTGTATCTTCAGAAGCAGCCTCTGCAGGCGCTTCAGTCACCTCTTCTGTCGTTTCCGCCGTCTCTCCATCTGCTAACTCTAAGTTTACTTCTTCAACAGTTTCTTCAGTAGCCACAGATGCTGTCTCTGTTGTTTCAGTACTTGTACATCCCACAAGAACAGCTGCGGAAAGTGCTCCGGCCATGATCATTGCTAAAACCTTCTTTTTCATAGTAATTTCCTCCATTGCATATCACACAAACTTATTTTTATAACAGTGATTATACGCCGATTATTGTATTATTCCATATACAATATGTGTATTTTTTCACGAATCGCAGGTGCGATACTACAACATTTGCACAACTCAGATATAATGGATTAGACGATATTTTCTATACTTTCCTAAAACTTTAGCCCTGCTCCTTATAGCAAAATACGCCATTTCCTTACCGGATAAGACCTAACAGTAAAGAAATGACGTTAATCCCACTAACTCTTTTGTTCATACTTTCGCAATACCCGGGCAGCCGCTGAAAACACCAATTCCGATTTGTTTTCCTTTATTTTTCCAACACACTATTTCTGACAAAACCGACCACCTCATCGGTAACGTAATAATCCTCATGTTTGATTCCATGAAAAATCTTACACTCAGCTTCCGTATAGCAATCTGCCAGCTTCTGCTGCATGTCCGCATCGAGTGTAGTATCTGAATCTGACCCTAAAACCATAACCGGACAGTTCGTATTCTTTGCATATTGATCAACCCTGATATTGTTCTTTATAAATACCTGCAGCGGTCCCCAGAATATCGGAATTATCCTGTTATACATATCAGCACTTGTCCGGTATCCGGATGCAAGCACAAGATGTTTACACTCTCTGACACTTGCCAGATAAGCTGCCATTCCACATCCATAACTATGGCCGAAAATATAAATTTCTCTACCCGGATACTTCTTCTCAGCATAATCGTACAATTCTTCAGCAGCCTTTTTCATTGTTCCCAAGTTCATTTTTCCTTTGCTTTTCTGCGTTCCATAATAATCTACCGAAAGAAAAGGACAGTCAAACTGACCTCCGTACATTCCCACGGTATTATAAGCAATATACATAGAGCCGCCGAAAAAGAGGATTACCTTGTTGTCATCCACATCCATATTATAACCGTATCCATATAAGGACTCATTGAACTGGATCTCTACAGGCTCATAAGTGACTTTCTTAAGCTGTCGGTCTCCCTTATAAAAGGAATACGAAACAAACTGCATGATCGCATCCGTTGCAAAGAAGGCGATCAATACGAACATAATAATTTTCAATATAATGTATGCAATATTCACTTTTTTCTTCCTCATAGGATTATTTTCCGCCTCTTTGCTTCAGCTGTTTTTTGGCCTTGGCACACCATTTCAGATACGCTTCATAGGTTTCGATTCCAAAGGAAACTGTAAGCAAATAATAGATATGATCTTCTTCATCTGGCGCATTCTTCAAGTTCTCACTATATGTCTTCAGCACTTTCAGGTCCTTCTGTATCTGTTCTTCAAATACTTCTATGTTATGAATCGAAGCTTCTCTGCTTTCAGCTCCACCAAAAAAAAGTTTTAAAAGTGTCTCATATTTAAGCTCATTGCTCACTTGATCTTCTTTGAGCCAGTCTTTAAGCGCATCCCTTCCGCTTTGTGTGATATGGTAAGAGGTCCTTTCACGTCCGCCCACAGATTTATCGCTCTTTGTGATCATCCCACAACTTTCCATATCCTTCAGAGCCGGATATATGTTTCCGAAACTTCCCTTCCAGAAGAAGCTGACTGCTCCATCGATTCGCTTTTTTATATCATACCCGGTTAAATCCTCATGACCAAGAAGTCCCAGAATCACCATATCTATTTTTCTTTCACGTGCCATATCATCCTCCTAATATATATCTGTTTGATATATCTATTTGATAGTATATGACTTTGTGAAAGTATAAACAAGCTATTTTTCGTCATTCCGGAACTAATACCGATTTTTCACCCGGCTTACAAAGCCTGCCCGATGTCCGTTGGCCGTCAAACGGTGGCTCACGAAAACGCTGCAGCCGCTTGACAGCTTATCGTCCAAAAGAAAAACCCCGGAAACCAGCGTGTTTTATAGAACGGATCTTATCTTGCAATCCAACGAATATGAACAAAAAAAACAGCTGCCCGCAAGCAAGCTTGCAGCAGCTGTCCCTTTGGATCCATATTCGCAGATAATTATTATCTCTTTGAGAACTGAGGTGCACGTCTCGCAGCCTTGAGACCGTATTTCTTTCTTTCCTTCATACGAGGATCTCTGGTAAGGAAGCCTGCCTTCTTGAGAGCAGGTCTGTTTTCTGCATCCTCCTCGCAAAGAGCTCTTGCGATACCGTGACGGATTGCTCCGGCCTGTCCTGTGTAACCGCCGCCCTTAACGTTAATGACTACATCAAACTTACCTTCTGCATCGATTGCTGCAAGAGGCTGCTTAACGATAACCTTGAGTGTCTCAAGACCGAAATACTCGTCAAGGCTTCTCTTGTTAACGGTTATATTTCCGCTGCCGGGCATAAGATATACTCTTGCGACAGAGCTCTTTCTTCTGCCTGTTCCGTAATACTTCTGAACTGATTTCTTTGCCATTTTATTATCCTCCGATTAGAACTTAAGCTCTTCAGGCTTCTGTGCCGCATGCTTATGGTCAGGACCTGCATAAACAAAGAGCTTCTTGCCCATTGCATCACCAAGAGGTCCGTTAGGAAGCATTCCCTTTACAGCATGCTCGATAACATCTTCGGGTTTCTTTGCAAGCTTCTCTCTGAGAGTCTGGCTCTTGAGTCCGCCTACATAATCGGAATGTGTATAGTAGATCTTGTCATCAAGCTTCTTACCTGTAACTTTAATCTTCTCTGCATTTACTACTATTACATAGTCACCGGTATCAACCCCCGGTGTATAGGTCGGCTTATTCTTTCCGCGAAGAACCTTTGCGATCTCACTGGAAAGACGTCCCAATGTGCAGCCGGTTGCATCAACGACATACCACTTTCTCTCTACCGTTGAAGCTTTAGCTAAATAAGTCTTCATTGATATTACCTCCAAAACAACGCTTAAAATACTGCTATGACTATCGCATGTGATGTCCGGGCACATACTCAGTCTATCTGAACGATTATGGACGCATATCGTGAGTGCTGATCCCGATATAGCAATCCACAAGCCGCCACAATGTGAAATTATATTACTTAAATTTTCCTGTGTCAACAGGAAAATCCGATGCAGCGCCTGCCCGCAGAACCTGCTTCAGCAACGGCCGCTTCAGGCTGGTGCTCCATCCGCTTCAGCAAAGCCCTCTTCGGGCAGGTACTCAGTCTGCTTCAGCAAAATCGCATCAGACTGGTGTTCACTCCTCTTCATCAACATAGAATGAGAGGTCACCATTATCATCCACGTTGAACATAACCGGCTCTGTTACCAGATAGTCACCGTAAATATCATCAATGCAGAATGCATACAGATAATCAGCGCTGAACATGGGACCGTATGTTATTTCAGTCGTTCCTGATACTGTGAATTCCTCACCTTCATATGCAAATTCATCATCACCTTCTATACTGTATGCATAATAGATAGGAACGATCACATCTCCATCCTTAAGCTTAACTACGTCTCTGGCAGCGGCACCGTTCTCATCGATACCTTCCCATGCACCCTCTATTTCAACAGTACCATCTGCATAATACTGTTTAAATCTGAGATTGGTTTCCTTACCGTTTAATTTTATGGGCGATGTATAAACCACATAATCATCTGAGGAGTCTGCGATATAAATAGCCAAAGTCTGTCCATCGGGAAGAGAAAGCCATGAACCGTCGAAATAATCCTCGAACACACCTGTATCCCAGTCAGCATTTACATCAATGGTCTCTCCCAGCTCTATCATGGACTCTTCATCTTCTGTAACCGCATATATAAGAGCGCTTACAGAAGCTGCGTTATTATATCCGTTCTCATCGAGCTGGAACATATATGTTCCGTTCTCGTCAAGAGCAGGCTCTACCGCAAAAGTAATATACTGGCTTTCTCCGGTCTGCTCATAATCATCCATATAATCCCAGTATCCGTCATCTTCATTCTCACCATACGTCCAGTCGCCATCATCACCGTAAAGTCCACTGTCATCATAACCTTCTTCAGGAAGCGTACCTGCACCGGACTGATTCTGCCTGTCAATGAACGCAAGGTAATACGGGCTTATGCAGACCTGTCCGAATATGCCAAGTTCGTTAGAACCTTCTATACTGAGCGGATAATACATTGCCAGTCCTGATGCCCCTTCATGTGTGGAACCGGTTACGGAATAAAGTACGACACTGTCCAAAGCCTGTCTGGCTGCCTGGGCACTGTCCGCATATCCATCACCTGCCTCGATGATGCCGCCCATATCTACCATGTTGGTATAGCCTTCAGTCTTATTATTACCACCAAAGTTATCTGCAGCCTCAATGCCCCTGACGATCTGTGCCCTGTTGGAATCATCTTCTCCGGCTTCATACATTTCTTTTGCAAATGTATTGAAGTTTACAAGGAAATCATCCATCTTGGAAAGATCTATTACCGAAAGAGTAGTCAGATCATCATCATTCTGTGCTGCGCAGGCTGCAAGGAAACTGTCGCATACGACTTTTCCAAGCTCCGCACCGTCTGCTGACGGATTATCTGCAAGATAGCTTCCGATCTCTGCATAATCCCAGCCGCTTCCCGGCTCGGTTTCTTCAGAACCATACATATAGTCAGCATAAGTAGCAAGTATATTTGCCGTTTCAACTGTACCCATAAGACATGCATCAAAGCCGATGAAATCGAACTTCCTGCCGCTCGCATTATATCCTTCGTACAGAGCTTCATCCAGTTCAGCAAGGCTCAGTGAATCAGCATTATCCTTTTCGTCAAAGCAGACACCGGTAATACTTCCGCCGCCGTGGTTCCAAAGTATAAGTCCCATGTGCTCTGAAGCGTAATTTGTCGTGCCCCACTCAAGGAATTCGCCAAGTGTACCCGGCTTGCCCATTCCTGCTTCGCCGGTTTCATCCACCATCTCCATATTTCCGGAAGTCACCACGAAACGCTGTATAGACTCACTGTCCACCTCATCGGTAAACCATTCTTCGGTACCGCCGGTCTGAACTACAAAGCGCACATTATCGCTTTGTTTTGAATTCATCATTTCCTCGAAATCGGCAGTTCCCATTCCGTTAAATGATTCAAGGTCGGTTCCGCACAGATATACAAATATCGTCCAGACACCCTCATCTCCCATAACAGGCTCTGCAGTTGACTCAGCACGGGTGATGCTAAGCTCTCCGTCAGAACTTCCTACTGACATCTGTATTCCGCGTACACCTCCCCCGGAAACATTCTGTCCGGAAGTATCCTGCTTATCCTGCTCGTCCTCTCCGTTTTCCTCCTCGGAACCTTCCTCATACTCCTCTTCATAATCTTCGTATTCTTCATCCCAGTCTTCATCGGAACAGCCCGATAAAAAAGACATGGTCAGAATCCCTGAAAGCATAAGTGCAAATAATCTTTTTTTCATATTCCTTCACTCTTTCTCATAAAATGCTATTTTACGTTACTGTTCTACCCATTCACCGGTTTCATTATCCAGCCAGTAAATTGTTTCCTGATCCTCTGTCATGGCACCAAAGGATTCATCCTCTTCTACGTAAAGATAAATATATCCTGTATCTTCATCATAGATATACCAATATCCTTCATCATCATAGGTCCAGCTGTCCTGTGTCCAGCTGCTGTCAAGCATATTCCACCAGCCGCTGTCTTCACCATAATCGGAATACTCATAATAATCCTGATTGCCATCGTCGTCATAATCTTCGTAATCACCCTGATAATCATCCTGGTCATCACCCTCGTATCCGTCATAATCTTCATATTCGATCTGTTCGGGCAGTTCTCCGTTTATACCGTCAAAATTGGTTCCATAAGCTGAGCCGTTATAGTAATTTTGGAAATTATATGCCGTTCCATTAGCCATAGGAAGATTGAGCGAAATATTCAAATCATCCCCCCTGCTGCCTCTTGTATGGTCCTTTGATATTTCCCCATCTGTAATATTGAAATAATTATAATAATAGGTATTTGCAGGATTGCCTATAGGATCATCCCATGTCACATCCATTACATAGTAATCGCCATCCAGATACAGCAAGTTCCACGCATGAGCCTCTCCGGCATCTCCGAGCAGTACGGCACAGGGGATCCCCATTTTATGCATCATATACTGGAAGCATTTTGCATATCCCGCACAGACAGTCTGTTTCCAGACAAATCCGCTGTATGCGCTCTGATCCATATCATTATGTGTATAGTCAATGGTGCTTGTCAGGTAATCGTGAGCATACTTTACCTTATCAATATCACTGCCAAGCGCCCACATATCTGCCAGTGCCTGGTCTACACTCTCCGCAACACCTGCGTTGAATTCAGACGGGCTGCCCTGATAGTAAGCGGGGGTTATCTCGGTAACAAGGCCATTGTTATTGTATCTATAGTTCATACTTGCTGATACCCAGAACAGTTCAGGATGATCATATGCAACAGACCAGTACACATCAGCGATATCATCCGCAGGTACTGCAACAGACATCACTATAGAGCTCTCACCATTCATCAGCCCCGCACAGATCTGGTCATAAGCCTTCTGATACTGTGGTGAAAGCGTATTACGATACATATAAAAATCTGCCGGAACCGGAGTACCATCCAGCATGGTGTTCACAGTCTGATTGATAGGTGTAGTACTGCGTCTTACGGCTCTTGTAGGGTTGTCATCAATTGAGCCCTCCGCTTCACCCAAAACAGCGCCGCTACCATACTGAAGGCTTTCGTCAACCACACCGGCTTCACCGTATGACTGAAGATCAGGAGCTTCTGAAACCTCTCCTTCTCCTTCATCTTCGCCGTCTTCTTCTCCCTCTTCTTCGGCGTCATAATCCTCTTCGTATTCCGTCTCATCTTCCCAGTCTTCATCATCCATACATCCGCCAAGCAGAGATACAGACAGGATACCTGCCAATGCAAGCGCCGCAATTCTTTTCTTTTTCATCAATCTCCTCCCAACTCACCAAAATAAAATTTACGCGGTTATCTCATTTGTCTGAAAGTCATAATATTTTGCGCAAAAAAGAAACAACCCCCACGCACCTCAGAGATTTTATCCGTATTTTGTATTTATTTCAAGACATTTTCGGACACATTAAGGATGAATTAAAACAATCTGGACACAAAGCCGGCAACAGGGATCATTCTTCTCACCTCCAATTTCATTCAAGGATTAAAGAATCCCGCCCCAAAAAACAAACAGCTTTCGTAACAGAAAATGCCTGATAATCAGGCATTATCCGCCACGAAAGCTCAATAACAAAATTCGTTTACTATATTATAGATTTTGCCATTTCCCGGCCGGTATTAATCTTCAGATCTTAAAGAATCCTACCTCATCATTAAGATTGGTGGAAACATCATGCATGGATCTTGCACTGCCGGCAAGTGTAGTTACCGTAGCGGAGAGTTCCTCC
>JAILDD010000006.1 GCA_024689605.1 Lachnospiraceae bacterium | reverse complement strand
TATCTCAACGGTGATAGCATCAGCCCCTGCGTCTATGGCATTTTCCGTAAGTTCCTTCACGACGCTCGCAGGGCGCTCAACCACCTCACCGGCAGCAATCTGGTCTATAGTATTGTTATCAAGTACCTGTATTTTTCCCATCATCCCAAAGAAACCAATCCTCTCTCTTTAAGATATTGCACGGTCTTCAACATTCCGAAAGCCCCGTGGGGGAAGGTCAGCCCGCCTTGAAAATAAACGGTATATGGCTCACGAAGAGGTCCGTCTGCCGAAAGCTCTATGCTTGATCCGGAAACAAAAGCACCGGCTGCCATAATTACCGGCTCTTTGTACCCCGGCATATCCCATGGTTCCGGCTTAACAAAGGAATCCACCGGTGATGCCGCCTGCACTCCCTCGCAGAAAGCACAGAGTTTTTCCGGGGATTTTAATTCTATTGCCTGGATTATATCGTAGCGTTCCTCACGGCTGTCAGGTCTTACCACAAAGCTTTCTTCATTCCCCTCTGCACCGGTAAACTTAAGATTTTCATACATGGCAGCAGCGAATACGGATGTCTTAAGTGCTGATGCCGTAACTGTCGGTGCCAGGAAAAGCCCCTGATAAAAGGACGGCAGGGTCGTAAGGGATGCCCCGACTTCCTTTCCCAGACCCGGCGATGTCAGCCTGTAAGCAGCATTTTCGATATATTCCTTTTTGCCCACAAGATATCCACCACAGGGACATAAGCCACCGCCTGGGTTCTTGATAAGTGAGCCCACGCAAAGATCAGCTCCGAAATCCGTAGGCTCATCAAGACAGACAAACTCTCCATAACAGTTATCAACCATTATTACCAGGTCGTTTTTTATACCGCGAAGAAAAGCAATGAGTTCTCCTATCTTCCGGGGTGACAATGTAGGCCTTGAAGAATATCCCCTTGACCGCTGAATTGTCACCATGTGAGTCTTTTCGTTTACGGCTTTCTTTATTCCGTCATAATCAAAAGAACCATCTTCTAAAAGGTCCACCTGCCTGTATCCTACACCATATTCACGCAGGGATCCGCTATTATGCGCACCTTCTCCGTCTTCGTCAATTCCGATAACTGAGGTAAGAGTGTCATAGGGTCTTCCCACAGGGCTTAAAAGTTCGTCCCCGGGCCTTAAATTGCTCATCAGTGCAAGGGCCAAGGCATGGGTTCCGCAGGTTATCTGCGGTCTTACCAATGCATCCTCAGTGTGAAAAATATCTGCATATACCGTTTCAAGGGTTTCGCGTCCTATGTCATTATAACCGTAACCGGTGGTGCCCAGCAGACAGGCCTCACTCACATTATTCTTCTGCAGTGCATTCAGTACTTTCAGCTGGTTTAATTCTGCCACATTGTCGATTTCTTCAAACCTTTCCTTAAGGCTTGCCCTTATCTTTTCGCCGAAATTAAAAGTCTCTTCATCAATCCCCAATTCTTTATGTATATTACTGTATTTCATATTTTCCCTCATTTTTCCGGTTACATTAATACCGGTTTTTAAGTTTTCCCTGAAGTCTATAAAGTGTATTCAGTGCATCCAGGGGTGTAAGTTCAGAAATATTAAGCCCTTTTATCTCATCCAGAACATCCTCGTCAGACACGGTATCCATAAAGCTTAGCTGCCCCCTGTCCACATCATCCAGTGCTTTCATAGTATTCTTTTTTGACAGGTCCGCAGGAGCTATCGCAGACAGGCTCTCCGTAATGTCATTATTCAGAAGCTGGGCCACAATGTCAGTAGCACGGTTTATAACCGATTCCGGCAGGCCCGCAAGCTTTGCCACCTGTATGCCATAGCTCTTGTCAGCACCGCCCTTTATTATTTTTCTTAAAAAGACAATGTCATCACCCTGCTCCCTGACAGCAATGCAGTAATTGCTCACATTATCCATTTTTCCCTCAAGCTCAGTAAGCTCATGGTAATGGGTTGCAAACAGGGTCTTAGCCCCTATCAGCTTTTTGGAACTGATATATTCTATGACAGCCCAGGCTATGGCAAGCCCGTCAAAAGTAGATGTCCCCCTGCCTATCTCATCCAGTATAAGCAATGAATCCGAGGTAGCATTCTTTAAGATATTTGCCACCTCATTCATCTCTATCATGAAAGTGGACTGTCCACTGGACAGGTCATCGGAAGCCCCAACCCTGGTAAATATCCTGTCCACTATGCAGAGATTGGCGCTTGAAGCAGGCACGAATGACCCTATCTGGAACATCAGCTCTATTAGTGCCACCTGTCTCATATATGTGGATTTACCTGCCATATTGGGTCCGGTTATTATCTGAATGCACTGTTTCTTTTTGTCAAGATAAGTGTCATTTTCTATGAACTGCTCGTTCCGGATCATATTCTCCACAACAGGATGCCGGCCTCCTTTTATGTCTATGATACCTTTATGGTTTATTGCAGGACGCACATAGTGGTTAAGCTCTGCCACCAGTGCCAGTGAACAGAAAACATCCAGCCTGGCAACAGCCTTGGCAGTCTTCTGTATGCGTTCCGTATTCTGTTCTATACGGTCACGGAGTGCACAGAAAATGTCGTATTCCAGTACCTGCAGCTTTTCCTCAGCATTCAGGATACTATCCTCTAACTCTTTTAATTTCGGCGTAACGAATCTCTCGGCATTGGCAAGAGTCTGCTTTCGCATATAATCTTCCGGAACCAGATCCTTATAGGAATTGGTCACTTCGAGGTAATATCCGAACACCTTGTTATATTTAATACGCAGGTTCTTTATCCCCGTACGTTCCTTTTCCTCTGCCTCAAGTCCTGCCAGCAGCTGCTTTGCGTTCGAAGAGATATAGCGCAGCTTATCTATATCTTCATTAAATCCGTCCTTTATGATTCCGCCTTCACGGATCGTTATGGGCGGCTCTTCCATAATGCAGCTTTCGATAGCTGAAGTAATGTCTTCAAGCGCATCCAGCCCCTCATTCAGTTCTTTCAGTGCATCAGATGATGATGCCGATAAGAGTTTCTTTATCGCAGGCAGGACTGACAGCGAACCCTTAAGAGCCAGCATATCCCTGGGATTGGCTGAATGGTAGCATACCCTGGCCATAAGACGCTCGAGGTCATAAACCGCATTAAGATATTCCCTGAGTTCATCACGGTCCATGCTGTTGTTCAAAAGCTCTTCACAGCCGTCCTGACGCTTTATGATCTCTTCCTCATCCGTAAGGGGCTGCTCGATATCACATCTTAGCATCCTGGCCCCCATAGCGGTCCTAGTCTTATCAAGCACCCAGAAAAGAGTTCCCCGTTTCTGCTTTTCCCGCATGGTCTCGCATAACTCTAAGTTCCTGCGGCTCGCGGAATCAAGCAGCATGTATTTTCCGCCGGAATAAGGCTCAATATGTGCAATATTCGATAATTCAGTCTTCTGCGTCTCATAAAGATACTGCATGAGTGCACCGGCTGCAACAATACCTACCGGAAAATCAGTTATTCCGAGTGCCACGAGTGAAGTCACATTAAAATGCTTCTTCAGGATTTTTTCACAGTCCGTTATATCAAAATACCAGGTACCGATTGTGGAAACAGCGGTCTTTGCAGTCTCCCTTAAGCTCTCAAGCCATGGATTTGAGATAAGTGCCGCTTCATTACAGATGATCTCACTCGGTGTATGCCCCGCAATGTCGTCCTTTAATTTGACTGATGTATCCAGTTCCGTAAGGAAGAAATCTCCCGTGGAAACATCCGCATATGCGATACCGATCTTATTCTGCATATCAACTATACACATCAGATAGTTATTACGGGATTCTTCAAGGTTTCTTTCACTTATATTTGTTCCCGGGGTTACCACCCTGATGACTTCACGCTTAACCAGCCCCTTTGCAAGCTTCGGATCCTCCACCTGCTCGCCTATGGCCACTTTATATCCGTTCTCTATAAGTTTATCAAGATATATGTCCACCGCATGGAAAGGCACACCGCACATAGGCGCCCTTTCATCAAGACCGCAGTTTTTTCCCGTAAGGGTAAGATCCAGCACGCTGGATGCTGTGACGGCATCATCAAAAAACATCTCGTAAAAGTCGCCAAGCCTGTAAAAAAGGATACAGTCCATGTACCCTTTCTTTGTATCAAGATACTGCTGCATCATCGGCGTGACGCTGTTATAGTCTACATCATTGTATGTCAGCATTTTTCCTCTTTCTTATCAACTAATACAAACTAATAAAACTTTGACTGTTTGTCCCGATATCACACAACTAAAAGTCCTGGCATAGCATGTTTATATGATATTGCCAGGCAGCTCAAACTGGCAACCTTCCTATATGCTCTCACCGTAAAAATAAAATCCCTTATTTTCCGTAAGCCGTACTTTTCTGTAAGTCCCTATCATTGAACTGTCTCCCGGAAAATGCACCAGATAATTGTTGGATAGCCTTCCGGTTACAAGCTTCGGATCATGGTCGTTTACTTCTTCAACCAATGCAATTCCCTCTGTACCGGTAAGCTTCTTTGTTGCATTCCTTGCACATTCCTGCACATTCTTAAGCACTTCATTAAAGCACTCCGTGATTTCTTCCGGTTTCATGGCCATTTCCATTTTGGCAGCAGGGGTACCGGTTCTGGGGGAATAAATAAATGTAAAAGCATTATCATACCCAACATCCCTGACAAGCTTTGCGGTCAGTGCTGCATCTTCCTTTGTCTCCGTAGGAAAACCCACAATAAGGTCTGTTGTGATTGCAAGGTCAGGCATAGCCTTACGAAGCTTTTCAATCAGGACCATATAATCGGCGACTATGTATTTCCGGTTCATTGCCTTAAGTACTGCATCGGATCCGGACTGTATGGGGAGATGTAAATGACGGGCGATTTTTCCGGACGCCGCCATTACATCTATCAGTTCGTCCGAAAGGTCCTTAGGGTGGGAAGTCATAAATCTGACTCTTTCTATGCCGTCAATCTTTTCTGCTTCATGCAAAAGTTTAGGAAAACTAATCTCTCCCTCTATTCCATTACCATACGAATTAACATTCTGTCCCAGGAGCATTATCTCAGATACCCCGTCGGCAGCAAGCCTTCTGATCTCCTCCAGGATTTCCGTGCTTCTCCTGCTCCGTTCACGGCCCCTCACATACGGCACTATGCAGTATGTGCAGTAGTTATCGCAGCCGAACATGATATTAACCCCGGACTTAAAGGGATATTTTCTGACAACAGGCAGTTCTTCAACTATTTCATCGCTTTTTGCCCATACATCCACCACCATCTTATCTGATTCGAACATACGGCATAAGAGCTCGGGAAATTTATAAAGATTATGTGTCCCGAAGATGAGATCCACAAAAGAGTAGCTGCTGCGTATCTTATCTATAACGTCCGGCTCCTGCATCATACAGCCGCATAATGCAATCTTTTTCATAGGGAAAGCCTTCTTCATGGCATTAAGATGCCCCAGCCTCCCGAAAACACGCTGGTTGGCATTGTCCCTCACGGTACAGGTATTGTATACCACAAGGTCAGCAGATTCATCTTCAGTGATTTCGAAGCCGGCAGCAGCCAGCACGCCAATCATCTTTTCGGAATCCCTGGCATTCATCTGACAGCCGAAAGTTACAACGCACGCTGTTGCGGGATGACCGTTTTTCCTGCTGTATTCCAGTGCAAGCTCACGAAGACGGTCCGTCTCCTGTTTCTGCAATAGAATCTCAGCCTCCACAGCCAGTTCCTCTGTGCAGGTATACTTCGAATAATCTACCTCCCTGAAACTAAAAGGATGCGATGCACTGTCTTTATTCTGCTTTGTATTATTAATATTTTCCAAATTAATCTCCAGTCATACCAATAACAGACCATACAGGTGTTATCCATTAAAACAGCAGCAATTAAAATATATCAAGCCAATCCGGACGCCATAAAAATATCAGGCTCAAAACACAGCCTTATGCAACTTAAAATATCTCAGCCCCTGACCTGACCGTCACCTTTTATCTTGTACTTATAAGATGTCAGTTCCTTAAGTCCCATAGGCCCCCTTGCATGAAGCTTCTGGGTGCTTATTCCTATCTCTGCACCAAAGCCGAACTCAAATCCGTCTGTAAATCTTGTGGATGCATTCCAATATACGCAGGCAGAATCGATCTCGTTTAAGAATTTTTCAGCTGCCTCCGTATCAGAGGTAACTATAGCATCTGAATGATGAGTGGAATGCTTATTTATGTGTGCTATGGCCTCATCAATATCATCTACAGTCTTTACAGACATTTTAAGGTCAAGGTATTCGGTATAAAAATCCTCATCCGAAGCTGCTTCTGCGTCAGAAAAAGCCTTATTAGCCCTCTCATCGCCGTAAAGCACTACCTTCTTTTCACGAAGTGCCTTTGCTGCTTCCACATATACGCTGTCCAATACATCCTTATGTACCACAAGGGACTCTGCCGTATTACAGGTGCCCAGACGCTGGGTCTTTGCATTTACAATAAGCTTAACAGCCATATCCGTATCTGCAGCCTTGTCAATATAAACATGGCAGTTTCCGGCACCGGTCTCGATTACCGGTATCAGGCTGTTATCCACCACGCTCTTTATTAATCCCTTGGATCCTCTCGGAATAAGTACATCAACATAGTCCTTCATCTGCATGAACCTTGTTGTCACCGCCCTGTCAGTCTGCCTGATAAGCTCTATGGCAGATTCATTGATCCCGCATTCCTTAAGTCCTTCCTTTATGATATCGCAGATTGCGGAATTCGAATTTATCGCATCCGAGCCCCCCTTAAGGATAACTGCATTTCCGGTCTTGAAAGTAAGGGCAAAAGCATCTGCAGTCACATTGGGTCTTGACTCATATATTATGCCAATGACACCCATGGGAACCCTGACTTTGGACAGTTTCAGACCGTTGGGACGCTCGATTTCTTCAAGGACTTCGCCTATTGGATCATCAAGTGCTGCCACCTGCCTTAAGCCCTCAGCGATATCCTCTATACACTTTTCATTAAGGGTAAGACGGTCCATAAGTGCTGCACTTATGCCTTTTTTCTCACCATACTCCAAGTCAATGGCATTCTTTTCCATAAGCAGCTTTGAATTAGCCACAAGCTTGTCTGCAATCAGGTTCAATGCTTTATTTTTTTCTTCAGTACACAGCTTTTGTATCTCATACTTAGCCTCACATGCACGGGCACAAAGTGCGATAAGCTCTTCTTCCTGTTCTTTTGTAATATTCTCTGCCATAGTCCTGCCTCCTGTAAAATACAAAATTACTTTTAGAATATATTTTCCTCTGTAACCACCATATTCATTCTGAAATCATTTTCATCAGCCGGAATATGTTCACATATCTGGGCTTCAAAACAGACACCTAAACGGTACAATGACGGGTTACATGACAAAAACCTGTCATAATATCCGCCGCCGTATCCGATACGTGTCCCTTCTTTTGTAAAGCCAAGCCCCGGGCAGATAATGACTGCATTGGACAACTTGTCCTGATCAGTCAACAATTCGTTTTCATTTTCGGTCTTTGGCTCCCTTATCCCCCAGTATCCCGGAACCAGTTCATTCAGACCGGATATTCTGGAAAAAAACATATTCTCTCCGGTCACTTTCGGATAATAAACCGATATTCCTTTTTTTATACAGTATAAAAAAATATCATCCGTAATAACTTCCGATCCGGCATTAGCGAAAAGAAGTATCTTTTCCGCACTATTGAACTCAGCAGTCTTATCCAGGTTCAATAGTATCTTTGCAGAATAAGCTTTACGCAATTCTTCCGGTATAGATTCTCTTTTTTCCTTTAACTTCCTGCGTAAGGCCTTCTTTTCTTCTATCATTTCTTTGAATATTTCTCACCCAGGTTTGTGATAGAACCGTCTTTTTCGACTATATCAATATTGTCAAGCTGAGCTTTCATATTTCTTTTTATACTTTCCACATACTCCCGTCTGAGCCGCTGCTGCTCATCCTTTTCCTCGGCCGTAAGCCCCACATTCTGGGATTTATGATAAAGCTCATTTATACGTGCTATACGTTCATCCATTGTCATAATTTATTCACCTGCTTCTCAGTCATCTGTCAGATAATCCCCTATGAAGAAGTTCTCGTCCCTATCAGCAAGGAACAGGGTTCCCACATCACGCCCCTCCATTATGCGATGGATGATATGTACATCCTTCGCATTTGCGATTATCATATCAGCTCCAGACCTTGTGGCTATCTTTGCCGCCGAAAGCTTTGTTTCCATACCTCCGGTACCCACATCAGAGCCTGTGGAAGCCTTTCCCATAGCCATTATCTCATCAGTAAGTTCAGGGATAATGGGCAGAAACTTAGCACCGGGATTTGAACGCGGATTGTCAGTATAAAGTCCGTCTATATCCGACAGCAGTATCAGCAGGTCTGCCCCCACAAGCGCCGCAACAATGGCACTTAAGGTATCGTTATCACCGAATTTAATCTCGTATGTCGAAATCGTATCATTTTCATTTACCACAGGAATTACACCCATCTTTAAGAGTTCCATAAAGGTATTGTGGGCATTAAACCTGTTAAGGTCATTGACTATGGTATTTTTAGTCATAAGAACCTGGGCCGATAACTGTCCATATTCGGAAAAAAGTTTTTCATAAACCATCATAAGCCTGGCCTGACCCACTGCGGCACAAGCCTGCTTAAAGGCCATCTCATTTTCATCAGCCTCCATACGGATGACCTTCTTTCCGGCTGCTATAGCGCCGGAACTGACCAAGATCACATCCTTCCCCATATTCCGGAGATTGCAGAGTTCCCTTACAAGAGCCTCCATCTTGATATAATCAAAATCTCCGGTTTCCTTATGTCTAAGGGACGACGAACCGATCTTTACGACTATGCGTTTTTTTCCTTGTATATGTTCCCTGTATTTATTCATAAAAGCCTCTTTTAATATAAAATCATTGTAGATTATAGCATAATACAAAAATGTTATCTATTTATTCACCATTATCATTTCAGCCACCTTAAGGCCGTCTGCCGCAGCCGATGTGATGCCGCCCGCATAGCCTGCACCTTCTCCGCAGGGATAAAAACCTTTCAGGCTGCACTGCAGGTCTTCGCCGCGAACAACACGCACCGGCGAAGAAGTCCTCGTCTCCACTCCCGCAAGAAGAGCATCATCACCGTCAAAACCCTTTATCCTGGTTCCGAAATATGACATTGCCTCAATAATATCTGAATTAAGGCGCTCCGGAAGTATTGCACGAAGGCTGGCATATTCAAATCCTCCCATCAGCGGCATATTGCAAACAGATGAGCCCGCAGCCCCCGGAATATCATTAGCATTTTCTGTATATCCCGTTAACGACGAAGGTGAAAAGCCGTTTTTGGCATTATTACGGTAATCCCCGTAGCGCTCCACCGGAATCTTTCCCCCGGCCAGCTCATAAGCTTTCTTTTCCAGCATCTGCTGGAAGTACATTCCGTCAAACAGTCCGTCTCCAAAATCTTCACGGCTTACTCCGGCCACTATGGCAGAATTTGAAAAAGCAGATGCCCTGTCTCTGTTGCTCATGCCGTTCACAGCCAGGCGGCCCTTTTCACTTGACGCATTGACCACATAACCTCCCGGGCACATACAAAAAGAATAAACAGCTCTTCCCGATGCGGTATGCCCGGTCAGTTTGTAATCAGCCGGAGGAAGCTTATACGCATCCCGCTTCTGACCGTACTGGGAAAAATCTATCATTTCCTGGGAATGCATTATACGGAACCCTACAGCAAAAGGCTTGCTTTCCATAGGAATACCCGCAGCATGTATATTCTGAAACGTATCCCTGGCACTATGCCCCGGTGCAAAGACAAGAATACCGCATTCCTGCTCGGTTACATTTCCTTTCCTGTCCTTAAACCTTGCCCCCGTCAGGACACCATCCTTTTCAACAGGCTCTATAAAGGTAGTACCGAAACGGAACTCAGCGCCCATTGCTTCCATTGCAGTACGCATATTCACTATAACTCTTCGGAGGACATCAGTGCCGATATGCGGCTTGTTATCATACAGAATATCCGGATTGGCCCCGTATTCTACAAATGTTTTCAGGATAAACTCCGTCCGTCCCGATTTATCATGAAGATGCGAAAAAAGCTTGCCGTCCGAAAATGTACCCGCGCCGCCCTCTCCGAACTGTATATTTGAATCAGTATCCAGTTCACCGCCAGCAAAAAAAGCATCCACCTTACGGATGCGTTCCTCCATGCTGTCACCGCGTTCAACAACTATAGGACAAAACCCTGCAAGACTGAGACTATATGCGCAGAAAAGCCCAGCCGGGCCACTTCCTACCACAAAGGGTCTTTCTTTTCCGCAGCACGATGCCGTATCCATAGAGCCTTTTCTTTCATCTGTGATACCGGTCTCTGAAATTCTTGAAGTTAAGATCTCATACTTAACCGGAGAATAGACAGAAATTTCCTTATTCCTGCGCAGGATTTTTTCCGTCTCATTTTTACTGCATTTAAACGCAAAAGCTGCTGAATAGATCCAGACAATATCATTTTTCTTTCTTGCATCAAGGGATCTTCTTACGATGGTAATATTATCCAGCTGTCCGGCATTAAGCCTCAGCTTCTTTGAAACAGCTGCAGCGACTATGTCTTTTTCTTTTTCCCTTTTTATGGGAGGCTTTATCTTTATGTTGTCGAGCTTGAATAATTCATTCATATATCACTCCGGTGCATTACATGCACAGTACGCGCTTGCGGCTGAAAAATGAAGATTATATCCGCCGCATCTGCCGGCAACATTCAGCACTTCACCCACAAGATACAGTCCCTCGCAGTATACTGACTGCATATTGTCATCAACTTCTGAAAGAGGAACGCCGCCGGTACTGATCTGGGCTTTTTTATATCCGTTAAGCTGCTGCGGATGAAAATCAGCAGCCTTAAGCGAATGATAAAGCTTTTCTATATCAGTTCCGGAAAGTCCTGCAAGCCTTGTATGATAGTTTATCCCACAGTCAGAAGCTGCCATTTCAGCTATCGGAGAAAGCACCATTCCCTCTAAGAAAGTCTCTACTGACCTTTTACTGAAACTTAGCGACCTTGTCTTAAATTCATCAAAACTAACACCCGGCAGGTAATCCATACGTATCACAGTATCCCGCATATCATCAAGATACCTGCTGAGACCAAATACAGGAATACCGGACACTCCATCGGCTGTATGCTGTATCTCTCCTTCTTCTGACGCAATCTCTTTATTATTCTTTAAGACAGAAGCTGCTGCGCGAATTCTTATGCCTTCGAGTTTTTTCAGTTTCTTTTTATCATCTGAGCATATAACTGCCACAAGTCCGGGATGGCCTTTGATCAGCTTATGGCCACAGGCCTCTGCAAGCCCATTTCCGTTTTTTAAAGACTCGTCATATATGCCGGCCATTCCGCCGCTTGCCAGTATAACTTTTTCAAAGCCGCCATAAACATCCGGACCGATACTTATTTCAAATGTGCCATCACTTTTTTTTACCATAGAAGTCACAAAGCAATCTGTCCGCACATCCACCCCAAGCTCGTTTATTGCATACCTAAGGCAGTTTCCCACAGTCTTCGCCTTTCCTGTAAGGGGGTACATACAGCCTCTGTCATTACGGATGAGAAGGCCCAGGGATGAAAAAAATTCATCTTCCTTCATACGGCCGAACCGATCCAGTATAGCCTTCAGTTTTTCAGTGTCATCCGTAAGATAATCGGATACATCTATGCTTTCGTTCGAAATATTGCATCTGCCATTTCCTGTCAGAAGCAGCTTCTTTCCCAGACCGTCCTGCCTTTCGAAAACAGTAACTTCATTTCCGTTTTTCTTTTCAAATATGGCAGCAGCCATTCCGCCGTAACCGCCGCCTATAACAGCAGTCCTATTCTTCATTTTTAAGAATCCTCATCCTCTTTGCCGTATTCGTCATAAAATCAGAAAACGGCATTTCCCGTATATTCTGCCTGTTTAAAACTGCCATGGTACATGACATATAGAAAAATACGAAGCCGCCTATGAAAAATGCAGCCGGAATAATTATATACGGTGAAACCGGAGTAAAAACAAAAAGCATATCCATCCCCACAAAGATTATAAGCGGAACCAGAATTGCAGAAACAGACTTTAACACATGTACTGCCGGAACCCTTGCCGAAAGATAATTATTTAAAAATATTAGTGAAACAGCTGATGATACGATAAAAAACAGAACAACAGCAACAACAGGCATATATACTTTTACTCCTACACCATCCCTGCATGCAAAAGAAACGCATAATGAAATGAAGAATGCGACAACGCCGGAAATCAAAACATAATTATTTTTCCGCATATACAGGAAAATGCATGTTGTCCCGCCGAGAAGCGCCGCAAAAGGTACACCTAATGCACCTAGCCTTATAACCATAGGAGAAAAAAATCCGGATGTCCCATACATGGCAGATGCTATGGTTTCAGCACATCCAAGCATAAAGGCAGAAACAAAAACTGAAGGGATCAGGATATTGCGCAGGGTATCACTTACCCTTGTACGCAGCTCAGGAATTTCATGATGGAGATGTGCCAGATAGAACTGCCTCGAGTCCTTATTCGCAAGCAGCAGCGCGAACACAACAGGATAACTGTAAAAAGGAACAATTATTCCCAACGCCAGGCCTAAACGGTATAGTTTAAGCTGATTCCCCAGCAATGTATCCATTCCGCCGTAAAATATCAGAAATACAGAAGGAATTATCAACCCTATCGGCAAAAGCGCAAACATATTGGAGAATGAAGCTTTGGAAAGAAGTATCATCCCCGCCTCATTAACCCTCGCTTTATCAGCTGCAATACGCCTTACGGCTTTTTTTCTTACACCCGAATGCAGAAAAAGCATATATATCCACAGAACAAAAGCAAACACACATATACTAAGCGTACATACAAAAGCGATATATGCATCGCCTGCCGCCACATTATCCAATAACTCTGCTGTAATGGATGCATGCCTGTGAAATATGCTTACCATTATTATCATCACGGGTAATGCCAGCATCAAAAGTACGCCGAAATGATAATAAAACATGTTTTTTTTCAGATATGCCGCATCAGATGATGAAAGTATATGGGAAAATGAAAACAGAATAAACACCGGCGGAAAGATAAAATAGATCAGTTCCCTGCCTGTACCGGGAAGAAAAGGAATTGGTAAACATAAAAAAATTATGTAAACCAATGCTGCAACCGCACTTTCCCAGGTCAGACATAACCCCCAGGAATAACGGTAAATATTCTTAGCCTTATTAAAGCTTTTCAGTGATACACGGTCCTTCATCATCCTTCTGCATTCAACCGAAACACAGAACGGAAACAAAAAGATCAATAACAGATTCAGGAAAAAAGCAGAATAAAAAAACGCTGCCCCCAGACTGTTAAGCACAAAACTCGCCATAAACAGAAAGAAACAGACACCAAGTGCCGCCGGATAACCGCCTGTATTCTTTTTTTTAGCTTTAGATGTTCCTGCCATTATCTCTTAAAACCTAAGGGATCCAGAATATTCCGCTGCATTGCTTCCATCTCAATCCTGTCACTTTCTTCAATATGGTCATAGCCCAGAAGATGAAGTATGCTGTGGGCCGTAAGGAAAGCCAATTCCCTTTCGTAACTGTGACCGTAATCCTTTGCCTGACTTATTACCCTTTCATAGCAAATTACAATTTCTCCAAGGACTATACGACCATCCTCCGGATCAATATAGTCAGCCTTATTGAGCTCATCAAATATACTTACATCGCCTTTGTTTTCAGTAGTAAAAGGTATATTCGGAAACGAAAGAACATCTGTAACAGAATCTATCCCTCGCTGCGAATTATTGTATTCTCTGATAGTGCGGCTATCTACTACCATAAGTGAAACTTTGCATAAACCGCCTATCGAATGGATCTCCAGAGACTTTTGGCATACCGAAGCAGCTATCTCTATAAGCCTGCTGTCAGGGATATAGCCTTCTTCCGCCTCTGCAGGCATTTCCGTTTCATTTTCAAATTCAATTATTATATTTTCTTCTGTTCTTTCCTGCATTGTTTTCTTTTCTGCTTCGTTTTTCATAATTTTCATAAGCCTGGACAATCTTCATAACCAGAGGATGTCGCACCACATCCCTGCTGTCCAGAGCTGCAAAACCTATACCCTCAACATTTTTCAATACCTTTAAAGCTTCTTCCAGTCCTGAAAGTGTATTTCCCCCAAGGTCCTTCTGCGTCAGGTCACCTGTTATCACCGCCTTGGAGCCGAAGCCGATACGTGTCAGGAACATCTTCATCTGTCCCGGTGTGGTATTCTGTGCCTCATCAAGGATAATATAGGAATTATCAAGTGTACGTCCCCTCATGTATGCAAGCGGCGCAACTTCTATCAGTCCTTTTTCCATATTCTTCTGGAAGCTGTCTGCCCCCATTATCTGGTACAGCGCATCATACAAAGGGCGAAGATAAGGATCAACTTTGCTCTGGAGGTCTCCCGGAAGGAACCCCAGCTTTTCCCCCGCTTCTATCGCCGGCCTTGTAAGGATGATTCGTCCTACTTCCTCAGCTTTAAACGCCGTAACCGCCATCGCTATGGCAAGATAAGTTTTTCCCGTACCTGCCGGACCGTATCCGAAAGTGATCATATTGTCCCGGATAGAATCCGTGTAGTTCTTCTGTCCTGCGGTCTTTGGCTTTATGGGCTTTCCCTGTATGGTACGGCAGATCACATCCTTATCCAGCTCCACAAGCATATCCTGGTTGTCTTCCCTGGCAAGGCTTATGCCGTATTCAAGCTTCTGCCTGTCAATCTTTTTTTCAGCTTTGGATGATTCTATCAGGTCTATGATAAGGCGTGTTGCCCTTTTGACATCCTTTTCCGCGCCATAAATATTAAGTCTTCCGTCACGATCTGTGATATCAACTGACAGCTCACTCTCAATTTTTGTTACAGAGCTGTCATACATGCCAAAAAGCAGTTTAAGGCTCTCTGCGTCAATATCCAGGCTGTATTTGCTTTCTGCATTTTCGGTCAAAGCTTATCCTCCTAAAGATTCCTGAGCCCCTTGGGATAATGGTTCTTTATACGGCCGCCGGCTATTTTGAAACCGCCCAGTGCCACCCCCATGACAGTAACTGCGCCAAATCCTTTATCTGCTCCTGAATATACCCCATTCTTTATCTGTGATAATCTCAGTTCCTCACCGTGAAGGTACGCCGCCAGTTCACTGCTTCCGGGAAAAAGTTCCAGACGGTTCTTTATACCGCAGCCAAACGCTGAAAAAAAATCATGGTGCGTAATAAATCTCTTTTTTTCTATGGTTCCGATACAGACTCCGTATTTAGTGACACCCTTTTCCGGCAGTCTGTCCATTCCTTTACCGATATAAAACAACGTATCAACGTTACGGAATATGCATTCCGTATCAATATCCGGAAAACCGTTAAAAGCCTCACCCATAAGCCTGCAGCATTCACCGTCTGCCTTTTTTTTATTTCCGGAAAGCCTCACTGGTTCTGATGACACATTATCCTCCAGTTTGCCCGGCTTTTTAAAATAAGCCATAAACTGACCCTCGCCTTTTGAAACATGGGGATAAAACCTGTAAGCATTTCCCTTTTTCAAAGGCACGGCAGCCGCATATTCAGTTACTATCTCCGGTGTTTCAGCAAGTTCTAGCCCAAGTACGTCACAGATAAAATTCGCAATCTCCTCATCCTCTTCAGGAGCATAGGTACAGGTTGAATAAACAAGCATTCCGCCGGGTTTCAGCATTGATACGGCACTTCCAAGGATATCCTTCTGCCTTGAGGCACAGTGTTCAATATTTGACAAGCTCCACTGTTCAATGCTGTCCGGGTATTTTCTGAACATCCCTTCCCCCGAGCATGGAGCATCAACAAGCACAGCATCAAAATACGAAGGATAAAACTTTGACAGTTCATCGGGATACATACATGTGACAGCCACATTTTTAAATCCCATCCGTTCAATATTGCTGCACAGAATACTGTTCCTTGCCCTGTCCGGCTCGTTAGAAATAAGTATTCCGCCTGTTTGCATGAGTTTCTGGGCAAGCTGTACCGACTTGCCTCCGGGAGCTGCACAAAGGTCAAGTATCCTTGCTTTTTTCGGTAATTTTAATCCATCCACTACCAGCATGGCCGCCGGATCCTGTGAATATATCATTCCCGCATGATGACAGGCGCATCTTCCGATATGGATATCTGAGTCATAATAATATGCATTCTCCATTCCGGGGATTTTTTCATACTTCAGTTCTTTATACACTTCCGCGCAAGACTCAAACTCTTCCGCAGATATAACCGCAGTATTCAGTGAAAAAGCCTTTACAGCCGGCTGTTCAAAGCTCTGCGCAAAAGCAGGATAATCCGTCCCCAGCTGCGCTCTCATTCTTTTTTTTAATTCTTCAGGCAGTTCTAATAACATATAACAAATTTTGCGGCAGCGATCATGTACAGTTACATTTCCGGTCAGTTGTCTTCAGGAACTATAGGGGGAGGGGCAGCATATGCTTCAGGAGGAATAAGTTCTCCCCGCTGTATCACTTCGCCTTCGTTCTTAACAGCCTTATAAATAAATCCATCCTCTATGCTGACCATATAATAATTGCCGGTCTTCATGGTTAATCCCGATGTATCCACTGTATATTCGGTAATTATGTAATAAATATGCGGATTTTCCGGTTCCTTTAATTCTCCCGTTTCAGGGTCTGCCATATTTCCGGATACCGCCTTGCCCGAATCATCCAGGTTTATCGCAGAATCAATAACATAAGTATATCGGGTAAGATTGCCGGGAAGATGTCCCTCAATATCAGCAGTGCGTCCCATATTAAGGTTGTACTGTTTGAATGCATCAATTACCGTCTGCATATCAAAATCCGAATCAATAGTCAGATTATAATCGCATTCCGTAACATCACCGGATATTCCTTCCTGGGATATGGCAGCAAAGATAAAATGGCTGTGTCCCAGCGGCATAGGTATCCCTTCCGAATACTCATTGGATTCACCCATAGTCGGAGGTGTCCCGTCAGTTGTATAGTAAACGGTACAGAACTGAGGAACCTCCGTTTCTATAAGCATAGGAACCGAATACTCACCGTCAGGCACTGAAATTGCAAGTGCATCGGGCACCCTTATATAAATCCTGTATGTGGCATTTGCCACTTCGGAAACAACACCGTAATTATTTACAAAAATCGCATTTATCTCATGGCTCCCGAGATTCAGCTGTATCGGCGATGTATAAAGAGTTGACTGAAGAGTCGGTTCATGTCCGTCTGTCGTATAATATATGCTTCCGTTCGATCCGGCCGAAAGAGTCAGGGTTATCACATCATCATACTCCCCGGATGCATACGAAAACTCAGGCGGATTAGCCAGATAATCCCTGAAACTGTTAACAATAGTTTCATTATTGCAGGCTTCAAGTATAGACTCTATCATAGGAAAATCCGACTTTTTTTCGTAATAAGAAATGATCTCCCTGTATGCACGCTCCTGGTTTTCATTCTTTTCATAAGCAACTTCCCAGAGCATCAAAAGCGCTTTTTCATCATCAAAGTCTTCAAAATAATACCGTGCAAGTTTAAACTTCATTTCATCATCGCCGGAAGAAAGAGTCAGTGCCTTTTCCATATAATCAATGGCGCCGTCAAGATCCCCCTCCAGGTACGCCTGCTCAGCCAGTTCAGCCTGGTATTCATAGGAACTGTTCCTGTAGACCCTTACAGAAACAAAATAAACAAGCCCCGCAAGCAGAAGAATTACGATCAGAAAAAGGCATGCATAAAGCTTACGGAAACGACTCTTTGTTGCAGCAAGGAAGAACTGATGAAAAATATCATCATCGTCATAGTCGTAAGAGTCATCATCATAAAAATCATCGCCTTCGTACTCTTCGTCAAATTCAGAATACTCTTCCTCAGGCTCTGCATATTCCGCAACAAGCTCCTCCCTTTTTCCAAAATCCGAAGTATCGCCGCCTTCAGCCTCTATATCATCATCAGTATAATCGTCTTCATAGTCTTCATAATATTCATCTGACTCAGGCATTCCTTCCGTGCCCGGTGCTCTGCCGTACTCATCAGCATATCCATCGGTATCATCCACATAGCCGTCAATATCTCCGGAACTTCCTGCGTGACCATTCAAGTCATCATTATCCGGTCGGTCAATTCGGTCCTCATCAGCTAAATACCCGTCATCAGGAAAATCCGTGCCTTCCGCAGCCTCCATCCAGTCCGGATCAGCATCTCCACTGTCGTCTATAGGATTTCCAAGGGCATCAAAAAGCGGGCCGTTGTATGGATCATCATCATGGACCTCATAGCCATCAGCATCAAAAACAGGACCGTCATAAAACAGGTTACCGTCCTCGTCATAATAATATCCCGCCTCTATCTCTTCCGGAGTAAGTTCTTCAAAATCCTCATCGTCAATAGAGATTTCAGAAAGAGTATCACTTATTTGATTTTCAACCTCAGGCTCGAAATCCGGTATGAACCGAAACTCATGTCCGCATTCCGGACATAAAAGTTTTGACTCACCGACTTCCGCACCACAGACTGGACATATCATTCCAATAATCCTCCGGTCACCGCAAAGAAGAAATGCAATTATCCATAAGCATGGCTATAGTCATAGGTCCAACACCGCCGGGCACAGGCGTTATCCTTGAAACATGAGGCTCTACAGAATCAAAATCAACATCACCGCAAAGCTTTCCGTTATCCATTCTGTGTATTCCTACATCGATAACCACTGCACCTTCTTTTACATAGTCTGCTGTTATCATTTTAGGCCTGCCAACAGCAACTACAAGTATATCCGCCCTCTTGCAGATACTCTTTAAATCTTTTGTTCTTGAATGGGCTATAGTGACTGTACCGTTTTCACGCAGCAGCAGTACTCCCATGGGTTTTCCGACTATATTGCTGCGTCCTACAACAACGCATTCCTTTCCCTCGATATCAACGCCGCTGCGCTTTAAAAGCTGTATAACACCTGCCGGAGTACAGGACACAAAGCCCTTCTCGCCGATAAGCAGTGCTCCCACGTTAAGAGGATGGAAGCCGTCTACATCCTTTGACGGTGATATACTGCGGATGATCTTATTTTCATCGATATGGTCAGGAACCGGAAGCTGTACAAGAATACCATTTACATTGTCATCACTATTGAGTTTTTCAATAAGCGCAAGCAGTTCTTCCTCTGTAGTTTCCTTAGGCAGTTCGTACGAAAGGGACTTTATCCCAATATACTCACATGCCTTCTTTTTATTATTGACATATACGGCAGATGCGGGGTCATCACCCACAAGGATAACGGCAAGTGTTGCTTCCCTGCCTTCAGCCTTAAACTTTTCTGCCTCAGCCCTTAATTCATCCTTTATTTCTTTTGAAATTCTTTTACCGTCAATAAGCTCTGCCATATCTTCCTCCAGAATAAATTTATCTTAGAACAGTCCAACGATGTTTCCGTCATCATCCACATCTATGCTGTATGCCGCAGGAGTTGCAGACAGTCCGGGCATAGTGGTTATGGAGCCGGAAAGTGCTACTACAAAGCCTGCGCCTGCGGAAACATATACTTCCCTGATATGGAAAGTAAAGCCGTCAGGCCTGCCCAGCGTCTTAGGATCATCAGATAATGAATACTGGGTCTTGGCCACGCATACAGGACACTCCCTGAAGCCCAGTTCCTCAATCTTAGCAATCTGCTTAAGGGCCGCAGGGGCAAATTCCACATTGCCGGCACCATATATTTTTGTTGCAAGAGTCTCAATCTTCTCCTTGATTCCCATATCATCGGGATAGAGGAAATGAAAATCATTCTTTGAATCAGCAAGCTTCATTACATCCTTAGCAAGATCAAGGGCACCTTCTCCGCCCTTTGCCCAAACCTCGGAAACAGAGAAGGGAACATCCAGCCCATTTAAAATTTCCTTAAGGCACTCTACTTCCGCATCAGTATCACTGACGAATTTATTGATCGTCACACATACCGGAAGTCCATAGGACTTGATATTTTCAACATGCTTGATCAGATTGCATGAGCCATTCTTAAGGGCTTCGATATTCTCTTTTGTAAGATCTGCCTTTGCAACACCGCCGTTGTATTTCAGGGCTCTTATGGTAGCCACAATTACAACAGCATCAGGCTTAAGACCGGCCTTGCGGCACTTAATATCTAAGAATTTCTCTGCTCCCAGATCTGCACCGAATCCAGCCTCTGTAACCGTATAATCTGCAAGCCGCATAGCTGTCTTTGTGGCGATTATGGAATTACAGCCATGTGCGATATTTGCAAAAGGTCCTCCGTGAACGATGGCCGGTGTATGCTCTAATGTCTGAATCATATTAGGCTTTATGGCATCCTTCAAAAGTGCAGCCATTGCTCCTACGGCATTAAGTTCACCTGCTGTTACAGGCTCGCCGTCTAAGTTGTAGGCAACGATGATCTCAGAAAGCCTCTTCTTCAGATCCTTCATGTCTCTGGCAAGGCAGAAGATTGCCATTATCTCGGAAGCAACAGTTATAACGAAATGATCTTCCCTGACAAAACCGTCCCCCTTTGCACCAAGGCCCACAACAATATTTCTGAGGCTCCTGTCATTTACATCCATGCATCGCTTCCATAAAATCTGCCTTGTATCTATACGGAGTTTATTACCCTGATGGATATGGTTGTCAATAAGAGCAGCAAGCAGATTATTTGCAACAGTAATTGCGTGGAAATCACCCGTAAAATGAAGGTTAAGCTCATCCATGGGCACTACCTGTGAATATCCGCCGCCGGCAGCTCCGCCCTTTACGCCAAAGCAGGGGCCCAATGAAGGCTCGCGAAGTGCCAGGCAGGTCTTCTGGCCCAGCCTTGAAAGTCCCTGGGCAAGTCCGATGGATACAGTAGTCTTTCCTTCACCGGCAGGGGTGGGATTGATCGCAGTAACAAGTATCAGCTTCCCGGGCTTATTATTCTCGATGCTCTCAAGAAACTCATCCGAAAGTTTCGCCTTGTACTTACCGTACTGTTCAAGGGCATCTTCCGGTACCCCAATTTTTTTGGCAACATCTGCGATAGGCTCAAGTTTTGTTTCTCTTGCAATCTCGATATCAGTTTTCTGTGCTCCCATTTTGACCTCCTGTGTTTTGAATATATTATATACTGTTAAGGAAATCCTCAAGCGCACTCTTATCCATGAGTACCTTTCTTGGATTGGTTCCCTCTTCCGATCCTATAACTCCGGCCTCTTCCATCTGGTCCACCATACGTGCCGCACGATTATATCCTACTTTGAATACTCTTTGCAACATGCTGGCAGATGCTTTCTGCTTTTCAACTACAAAACGGCAGGCATCAGCAAAATATGCATCGTAATCCTTACCGGGTTCGGCTGTTGCACCATCTGACGATGAAGCTGATGTACTTTCCGAATTTGCCATGCTGGATATCTTTTCTGCAACCTCATTATCGTAAACATCATCACCGGCATTTTTCTTTAAGAAATCAACCACAGCATTTACTTCGTCATCAGAAACATATGCCCCCTGTACACGAAGAGGCTTATTGAAGCTCTGAGGATGGAAAAGCATATCACCATTGCCTAACAGTCTCTCAGCGCCCACGGTATCCAGTATGGTTCTTGAATCCACGCCTGATGATACCCTGAAAGCAAGACGGCTTGGCATATTAGCCTTGATAAGTCCCGTGATGACATCCACGCTGGGACGCTGCGTTGCAATTATAAGGTGAATTCCGGCAGCTCTTGCAAGCTGTGTCAGACGGCATATGGATGCTTCAACGTCCTTCTGTGCAACCATCATCAGATCGGCAAGCTCGTCTACGATTATTACGATATGCGGCAGCTTATCCACGCCGTTTCCGGCAGCCTTTTCATTATAGCTTCTCATATCACGGACAGAAAAATCAGAAAATGCCTTATATCTTCTCATCATTTCCGCAACAGCCCACGCAAGTGCCGCATTAGCCTGTCTCGGATCCGAAACCACAGGAAGAAGCAGATGCGGGATACCGTTATACACCGACAGTTCTACCACCTTGGGATCGATCATAATAAGTTTAACATCCTCAGGCGAAGATTTATAAAGCAGGCTTAAAATAAGCGTATTAATAAATACAGACTTACCTGACCCTGTGGAACCTGCAACCAGCAGATGCGGCATCTTTGCAATATCGGAGATAATGATCTTGCCTGTTATATCCTTTCCTACAGCATATGTGAGATTCGCCGTTGATGCTTTATAGTCCTTGCTGTCGATAAGGTCCCTGATAAGAACCGGTATCTTTTCCTTATTTGGTATCTCTATTCCTACTGCAGCCTTTCCCGGAATAGGCGCTTCTATCCTCACATCCTGCGCTGCAAGATTAAGCTTGATATCATCAGTCAGATTCAAAATCTTATTGACCTTGGTTCCAGGTTCAGGCTTTAATTCGAAACGTGTAACTGAAGGTCCCTGGCTGATATGCTCAACTGTCGCCTTTACACCAAAAGTCTTAAGTGTCTCCTGCAGAAGTACGGCAGTTTCCTTAAGGCTTTCATCCGTATCTCCGCCTTTATTCATATCATTCAGTTTTAAAAGCGATACATCCGGATGTTTATAAACCCCTTTCTTTTTAGCAGGCTTTACCGGTTCTTCTTTTTTTACATCAGCACCGACGGTACCGGAAGAAACACTTTCGTTCTTTTCCGGCCCCTTGTCCTCCTGCTGATGAGTTCTCTCCGTTACCGGTGTAGGCATGCCGGAAAGATCTGGAGGAAGGAAAGCCCTCATGTCCTGCTGTGGTGCAGGTTCAGCTGTTTTTTCCTCCTCATGGTTTTCTTTAACTGCATCTTCTGCTTTTGCATTTAAATTGACATTATCTGAATCCGAATTACCATCAGTATCATTGGCTGTTGCATCTTTTTCGATACTTTCAGCACCATCTTTTTTCGTAGTTTCTTCAGCTTCTTCATTCCTGTCCTCAGTCTTATCCTGCACAGTCTCAGTTGCTGAATCTTTCTTACTATCCTCAGCTTCATCTCTCTTATCATCCGGATCCGCTGCCCCTTTGATTTCAGATTCCACAGCTTTTACATCATCATTAACAGCGTCAGTATTATCACTGAATAAACTTTCAGCCGACTTATTCGGATCCGTAACCTCTGAAGATATTATTTTCACATCCTCATCTGCAATAATCTCCGAAATTGAAATTGATTCAGAAGATTCTTCCTTACGGGAAAAATCATCATTAACCTTAATGATGAGTGGCGCCTCCGCTTCTGTTTTATCAGGAACAGAAGGCTTCGGTGCATCAGCAGTGCCAACAGAAGGCATATCATTTGCCACCGGTACGGCATGAATATCCACAGCAGAGATTTCTGTAATATCCCCCAGCTCTCCGGAACCATTCATTCCTATGGGAAGGAGATCTGCAGAATCGCTTTTGAATCCCGTAGGATCTGCTATTATGGTTATTTCATGTATATCATCAAGTTTGCCCGGAGAAACAAAAGCTGCCGGCTTCTTTCTGTCTTTTTCTTTATTCTTGCGCATGCTGCCTGCAAGAATTGCAGCATCCTCAGCCTGTTCTTTCTTAAGCTGCTGTTCCCTGCGTTTATTCTCAGCTTCTTCCCTGCGTCTGTCAGCCTCTTCTTTACACTTTGCCGCCTCAGCCTGAGCTCTGATATTTTCTTCCGCCTGGAGTATCTCATCATCAGGCTCATCAAAACCTTCAGCCGTTCTGTTCTGCCGTCTTTTCTTTGCCCAACGTTCTCTGGCTTCTTCCCGTTCAAGGGCTTTTTCTTCCTTAAACGCCCTTTTTTCCTCGTTACGAAGCTTCCTCTCTTCAAGACGCCTCCTGCGCTTCTCAAGAGCCTCCCTTCTTTCTTCTTCTGAATAGTCATCCTCCGGCACAGAATCCCTGCTGAAAAGAAAATCTTTTATATATCCAAGATAAGTAAAGAAATCAGGTCCTAAAAACAGCGCGAGGCTGATGATCATAAGCAGTATAAGAAGGATCACTGAACCAGCTGTCCCGAATATATTGTAAAACCCGTATGCCGGCAGGCCGAACAAAAGGCCTCCGCCTTTTCCCGACTGATACAGAAGACTGTACTTTCCCTCTGTCATACCAGCCATAGTATCAAAGGGTGCTTTGCTGACAAACGATGCCATCATCCCGAAAAAAACCAGAAAAGCAATAGCACCTATTTTTTTGACAAGAGGAATCCTGTTGTCGATGAAAAGGGCACGATAGATAATGTACCCCATAAACACAACAGGCAGAATATATGCCATTATTCCAAAAAGTCCGGCGAAAAAGGCTTTCAGCGCAGGCCCGAAAGCACCGCTGATAAGTCCGATCATACATAAAAAAATCACCAGCAGCACACAGAATGATACCAGCATAAAAATAAGGAATTTATCATCTCCGCTAAGGGAACCGCCGCTGCTCTTTTTTCTTCTTGAAGAAGAGGCAGCAGAGCCCTTCTTTACCGTGCTCCGTCTGGCGGATGTACTTTTCTTTGTTGTTTTCTTTCTTCCTGACGAGGAAGAAGATGAAGTTCTTCTCTTTGTAGCCATTATAAAAAACCTGTCAGATAGATTCAGTCATCAATATCAAAAAAATCCATGCCGTTCAGATCCTCAATGTCAAAATGCATCTGTGCGGCAGATACCGGATAATCAAAATCCATGTTTCGTGTAATATGCTTCTTAGGATGAGGAAGCGGATTGGCTATTTTTGCCGCACCGGCATATTTTCCCATGGAACGAGCACTGCTCTCTATATTTGACACTATCACATCATTTGGAAGTTTCAGGTTACTGGTTATTGCAGTACTGGATGCTTTTCTCCTTGGTACCGGAGCTTTCTCTTCAGTCTTTTCATTTTCGTTGACAGTATCTTCATTTTTTATGCTATCAGCTCTATCGATTAAAACTTCAGCATTCTCAGCAGTTTTATCATCAATAGTGGGAGCCGACGTTTCCTCAATATCTTTACTGCCGGCTTCTTCTGTTTCCTTCAACTCTTCGGAAACTTCCTCTTTATCGTTGGATTCTGCTTTTTCCGAGTCTTCCGGTTCAGCTGTCTCCGAGTCTTTTGTTTTTTCTTCTGCAGCGACTATTTCTTCCGATTCAGCGCTCTCCGATCCGTAATCAGCCTTATCAGTATCATTCACCGCCGCTTCACCTGCTTCTTCTGCAGGTTTATCTGATTTTGCTTTTTCATCAGATACAGGAACTGAAGATTCTTTTGTTTCATCCTCAACGTTTTCCCGCTGCTCGTCAGCCAGCTCTGTTTCTTTTTTTACAGGTGAACTGGGCCGCTTCATAAAACGACTTCTGCGAGGATCTATAGGCGTTTCTTTTTTCTTGGCTTCATATTCAGCCTGGAGCGCCATAGCCGCCTTTACAGCATCGGAAACCTCTTTCTGCGGCACGTCAGCAGCTTCATCGGCAGTCTTTGTCACATTTGTCTCATCTTTTTTAAGTGCAAGTTCTGCCTCTGTGTTGACCGAATCATTAAGGAGCTGCTTTTCCCTCAGCGCTTCTGCCTTTTTAATGATTTCTTCTGAAATATCAACCATGGGTGCGTCACCGTCTGCAGTATCAGCTGAAGCATCATCTTCAAAAGCTATATCCTGCTCTGCAGATGAGGAATCTGCATCTTTATCTGCTCCCACGACAGCCGTATTTTTGTCAGCATCAATCTTAGGCGGTTCTATGGCAGGCATAGGATGTAATACGGCACTGTCATCATCCTCCTTTTTTTCAGGAGTCTTTTTAAGAAAATCAAGCGTCGCCTCTAATTCACTTAAATTAGGGCTTTCAACATGCTCCATTTCATCAAATCTGAGATTTTTTTTCTTTGCAAAAAGCATAAAACCTCCGGTCAGTCTCCGTCAGCACCACCAGCTGAGGACATATCGCTATCCTCTATGAAATAGAGGGGCCTGCTCTTTACTTCTGCATAAATCTTGCCTATATATTCACCAATGACTCCCAGTGACAAAAGCTGCACACCGCCAAGAAACCATACGGAAAGTATCAGTGATGTCCAGCCTCTCTCTACATCATTCGTAAAATAAGATATGAATGCATAAACTGCCGCGGCAAAACAGGTAATAAGAACCACGATCCCTATGCTGGTTATCATCTGAAGAGGCTTTGTGCTGAAGGACGTTATCCCGTTCAGTGCAAGTGCCAGCATCTTGCGGAAAGGATACTTTGACTCTCCGGCGGTTCTTGCTTTTCTCTCGTAACATACTTCATCGGTTTTAAAACCAAGCTGAGGAATGATGCCCCTGATGTAAAGGTTCTTCTCCCTGTATTCGGAAAGAGCCTCAACTGCCCTCCTGCTCATAAGCCTGAAATCAGCATGGTTATATACAGTCTTTACACCCATTGCAGCCAAAAGCTTATAAAACATCTGAGCAGTAGTCCTCTTGAAAAAAGAGTCTGTTTTCCTTCCGGAACGAACCCCATAAACTATATCCGCTCCGGAAAGAAATTTATCTACCATATCCCGGATAACATTCACATCATCCTGCAGATCAGCATCAATAGAAATCATCATGTCAGCATATTTTTTTGCTTCCATAAGTCCTGCAATAAGTGCGCTCTGATGTCCCCTGTTAGCAGAAAGCGTAACGAAACATACGTGTCTACGGTCTTTAGCATATTCCCTGAGCATAGGAAGAGTCCTGTCTTTCGAACCGTCATTTACAAAAAGCACAAAAGACTTTTCGGAAATCTTTCCTTCAGAAATCATCCCCTCGATAAGTCCCGTGAGAACATCAACCGTCGTAGGAAGCATCTCTTCTTCGTTATAGCACGGCACAACTATCGAAAGGCAGCTGCCTCTTTTTTCTTCAATTTCCATATTACTCATCCCAGTTTGTATAGACATTCTGAACATCATCATCTTCATCAAGAAGATCAAGTATTCTTGTAAGATTCTTGACAGCGTCAGGATCCGTTACTTCCACATAGTTCTGAGGGATCATTGTCACCTCGGCACTGGCCATAGGAATCTTTTCATCTTCAAATGCTTTTCTCACTTCATCAAACGCATCCGGAGATGTAAGAATTTCATAAGAATCATCCTCTTCACTGAAATCATCAGCACCTGCATCAAGAGCCTTTTCCATAAGGGTATCCGCATCAAGTTCACATTCTTCTTTGTCTATGATGATCTGGCCCTTCTGGTCAAACATAAATGACACACAGCCCTGCGTTCCTATGCTGCCCGTTCCCTTTGTGAATGCTGACCTTACATTTGCTGCTGTACGGTTCTTATTATCCGTAAGAGCCTCAACAATGATGGCAGTTCCGCCGGGACCATATCCCTCATAAGTTACATGCTCATAATTAACATCACTTCCGGCACCGGCCGCTTTCTTAATGCCTCTTTCAATTGTTTCATTGGGCATGTTTGCTGCTTTTGCCTTCTGAACCACGGTAGCCAGTTTGAAATTGTTATTTATATCCGGGCCGCCTTCCTTAACGGCAACAGCGATTTCTCTTCCTAATATCGTAAATATTTTGCCCTTAGCCGCATCATTTTTTTCCTTCTTGTGCTTGATATTGGCAAATTTCGAATGTCCTGACATAAAAACCTCCTAAAAATTAATTTACATAACTTAAAAATTATACCATAAACCGTATTATCCCGCAATCCACTATAAGCTACTCATCCCCCTCTTCTTCTGTACCCTTATCTGTATCATCCTGTGTATTCACGAGGCTTAACCCTACCAGTTTTATGATCTTGTCAGCAGCCTCCAGCACCTCAAAATGATATCCGTCTATATCAGTTTCAAAATACTCATTATCTTCAGGGATGTGCCCCATCCTGTCAGTAAGATAACCGTTTATTGTTTCAAACTCACACTCACCGAAATCAATGCCGAACCGTTCATTCAAGTCATCAAGCCTTGTGAATCCGTCTATTTCATATACCTCGCCGTCACCGGTTATCATATCCCGTTCCCTGTCATATTCATCCCTTATGCTTCCGACAATCTCTTCCAGTATGTCTTCCATGGAAATTATGCCCGATGTCTGACCATATTCATCTGTCACGATCACCATCTGAGTATTTGACGACTGCATCTCACTGAACAGGTCATCTATATTCTTAGTCTCCGGGACAAAAAATGTTTCAAGAAGGCTATCCTTTATGTCAGCAAGAGCAGGATTGCGCTTAGGATTCTGCTCCAGAAGCCTGACCGCATCCTTGATGTGAAGTATCCCTATAATGTGGTCTATGTCTTCATGATAAACGGGATACCGGGAATAACTTGAATTCAGAATATCCTTAAGAGCATCTTTCAGCTTGACTGTATCCTCAAAAGCTGCGATTTTGTTTCTCGGAACCTGTATGCTGGATGCTTCGGTTTCGGAAAGCTCAAAGATATTATTTATCATCCTTGCTTCGCTTTCTTCTATGGTACCGCTCTCCTGTCCCTCATTGACTATCGCAAGTATCTCATCCTCAGTAACATTGTCGTCTGCCGGATTACGCCTTACACCAAATATCCCGGCTAAAAGCCCGGAAAAAAGATTTATGGTAAAAACAAAAGGCGTCAGAACCACCGACAATATATGCCATATTGAATAAAGTTTTTCAGCAAACCTGAGATGATGAAAACGCCCCAGATAGAATGGGAACATTATCCCAATTATTCCCCATACGATAAAAATAGCTATTAATATAAGAATATCAAACACCACCGGATAGCTTACCGGAAAAGCCGCCGTACTGCGGAAAAGAAAATATACAAATGAAAAATCAAAAGGAACCAGCAGTACCAGTCCGGTACAGATGAGTTTTTCCGGATGGTCCTTTACAGATGCACGTCTTTCATCAAGCGTATCCTCGTCATCCTGGGATAAAGCCGAAAGCGCAGCCAGATAGGCCGTAAACAGACCGTTTATCACCATGGAAAAAACAAGAAAAAGAACCATAAACCTGATTTCATGAAAAAACTGATCATATGATACATTCATCTGTCTTTATCCTCTGCGGTAAACCCTGGGAACCCGTTTCCCGATATCACATACTGCCTCGTAATTGATGCGGTCCGAAAGCATCGCAAATTCATCCATTGTTATTTCTTCTTCACCGTCCCTGCCTACCACGGTAACGATATCACCAACGGATATCTCATCATTCATTTTTATATCCACCATTAGCTGGTCCATGCACACGCGGCCTACTACGTTGTATCTCTGCCCTCTTATCAGAACTACACCCTTATTTGAAAGGCTCCTGGGAAAACCGTCTGCATAGCCGATGGAAACAGTAGCTATTCTGGTCTCCTTGTCTGTTACATAGGTCCCTCCGTAGCTTATGGCAGTACCGGCCGGCACATCTTTGATGAATATTACAGAGCTTTTTATCTCCATTGCAGGCTTTATTCTGATACTGTCCTTATTTACTTCATCAGAAGGCCATAGTCCGTAGGTTATGATCCCGGATCTTACTATATCAAAATGAAGCTCAGGCATATCGATTATTGCCGCACTGTTTGCACAATGCTTGAGTGGTATATTTATACCTATTTTCTCTATTTCGTCCGTAAACTCCTTAAAGGAATTCAGCTGTTCATATGCCGCAGATTTATCAGTTTCATCAGCTCTTGCAAAATGAGTAAAAATACCTTCTATCTCGATACCGCTCATATAACTGACCTGTTCCACGAATTCGAGACCGCGTTTGTTCGGAGTGATGCCTATACGTCCCATGCCGGTGTCAACTTTGATATGTACCTTACATTTTTTCCCCAGCTGAGAGGCAACGGCATTTATCTTGGATGCGGAATGCAGGTCAAATATCGGTATCCTTATGCCATTGGCAACAGCCATTCCGTACATTGCAGGAGCTACATACCCCAAAATGAGTATAGGTTTGTCACAGCCTATATGGACTATCTCCATAGCCTCATCTATGGTAGCTACTGCATAGCCCCAAAGCGAGTCCACATCTGCAAGAGTCCGCGCCACAGCTACTGCTCCATGCCCATAGCCGTCAGCCTTTATTACAGCCATTATCTTCGTATCATCAGGAATACGTTCGGCAACAGCCAGTATGTTTTCCTTTATATTTTTTAAATCTACTGTAGCACTTACGCGTTCTGTATTTAACATATATTCCTCCCGGCTTCCTTATATGCATTCGGAAGCAAACTTATCAGATCCGACGGAAGCATTGCTGCATTCCCCTTTTCTTTCGCTGCAATATCACCTGCCCGTCCATGGAGCCATACCGCAGCAGCTACGGTCCTGCAAAGGTCAGCATCTGAATAACCAGATTTCATGAACTTAGCCAGAAACGTGGCAATAAAACCGCTTAAAACATCCCCGCTTCCGGCTACAGCCATGCCGTCATTTCCGGTATCATTCAGGTAAACCAGTTTTCCGCCGTCTGCTGTTATTGTAGTAGCATTCTTCGCAACGATAATGCATCCCGTTTCGGTGGCAGTTCTGTCAACAGTTTCCGGACTGCCACATGAAATATCCGGAAACAGTCTGTTCCATTCACCGGGATGAGGCGTTATTACAGTAACCAGTCCCTTTTCTTTCCTGGCCTTCAAATGATCCATATTTTCAGCCAGATGGTTAAGCCCGTCTGCGTCAATGACCATCGGCTTATCCTTGGCCAGGGCGATTTCAAATATACTGTCCATTATCACCGCATTTTTTCCCAGGCCGCAGCCCATAACTATGCAGTCACACCAGCCGACTGCTTCTTCCAGTTCACTGTACGGTATTTTGTCATATGCAGCAAACATTGCCTCCGGTATCTCATGCATCAGCATAGGAAGGTTGTCACTGTATGAAACCACCTTCGCCATACCTGCACCGGCAGCAAAGCAGGCCCTTGCGTTCAGTATACATGCCCCGGGCATTCCCTTAGATCCGCAGACACATAATATTTTTCCGAAACCGGATTTATTGCCGGAGGGATCCCGGTACATTAGATCTTTAATATCTTCTTCATCCGGATGTACAGCCAGCAGTTCTGCAGAAACCGCATTTCCAGGAAAAATCCCACTACAGTACAGCGTTTCAATATCGGGAGTGTCCACTGCAAGATCCTCAACCAGCTGAACCCTGCCGGTAAATGTCCTGCCTTTTGACAGTAGGCAGCCTCTCTTCAATGCAAAAAAAGTCACAGTTTCATCAGCATATACCGCATATCCTAAAACATCCCCCGTATCAGACGAAAGTCCTGTAGGTATATCTACAGATATAACTTTACTCCCTTTTTCTATTTTTAAGGAATTTATGCAGTAGACAGCATCTTTGTATCTGTCGAAAACCGGTCTGTTCAGTCCTATTCCCAATAATGCATCTACTATGACATCATACTTTTTATTCTTATCCAGGCTTTCGAGCCCTATAAATGAAACTCTTTTTTCATACAGTGAATCCAGAATATGCTTTTGTGTCTGCCATTCCGAGCTTGCTCTTTCTGTAGTTCCAATAACACATACAGTAACGTCTATACCCGAGTTTGCAAGCATCCTTGCAACTGCCAGACCATCAGCGCCATTATTCCCGGTACCTGCAAAAACCAGCACCTCATGCTCCGCATACTTCATTACCGCCTCAAAGACAGCCGATGAAGCATATTCCATTAAAAGTAAAGAAGGAACACCCGCTGTTTCTTTCAGGTATTCCTCAAGGGCTTTTGTCTGTTTTGTTGTCAGTACGGCCTGCATCTGTAATCTGCTTTATAAAATATAATTCCTGTATCCGCTCTATTCACCCGGATTGCTGTTGTTTTCACTATTTTCAGAACCACTCTGGACAGTATCGCTTTGGGCCTTATCAGAAGGTTCAGGCTCCGTCTTTTTGGGCTTTGCACTGCCCGGCGGCACTATGGGATTGTCCCCCGGATTATACTGCATATCGAATATGTCTATAACTTCAGGGCCGAAAATATCATGCATGTAGGAATACATCTGCTGTATCTTTATCTTGCATTCCTGACGGCGCACCACATTTTTCTTCAGCTCGATACGGATGCCTGCTATCCACTCGTCCAGTTCTTTTTCCTTTTCGGTCTTTTCCTTGATGACATCATAGCAGACTTCCATGGTATCAAGCATAAGGGCTATATTGACCTCATTGATCTGTGCCGGAAGGTCAAGAAGTTCATCCTGGTACTTATCGATCAAAGCGTTGCACTCATTAATGCTGGCTGAATACTCTGCATGCTTAGTGTCGGCATCATCTTCATCCATTACATTAACTATCTTATCCATAAGATCCGCTTTCTTCTTACGGATAGCCTTTAATTCATTATTGACCTTTCCCTGCTGTTTCAGCAGGTCTTTTAACTTTTTCTCCTTCTCGATCATCTCAGGTGTATGATCGATGCCTGCCATAAGCTTATACCACTTGTTATCAAGTGAAATAATGGGGATTTTTTTCCCCTTAAGGGCAGGCCTGAATACATCATCCGTTCTGGACATAAAACTGCCTCTTTTAATTATTCTCCAAAGTTGCCCTGATCTCTTTTATAAAATCACCGCTGTTCAGAACCTTTACACCCGTTAATGATGTGATCAGAGCCAGGTCCTTAGTCATGCGTCCGCTTTCTATGGTACCGATAGTAGCCTTTTCAAGACGATCTGCAAAATCGCACAGTTCCTTGTTGCCATCAAGCTCACCGCGTTTGCGAAGAGCACCTGTCCATGCAAAAATCGTAGCCACTGAATTGGTGGATGTTTCCTCACCTTCCAGATGCTTGTAATAATGTCTCTGTACGGTTCCGTGAGCAGCCTCGTACTCATATATCCCGGCAGGTGAAACCAGGACAGAGGTCATCATTGCAAGTGAACCAAAGGCGGAGCTTACCATATCACTCATTACATCTCCGTCGTAATTCTTGCAGGCCCAGATTATGCCGCCCTTTGATTTCATTATGCGGGCAACAGCATCATCAATAAGTGTGTAAAAATAGGTTATGCCGGCTTCCTTAAATCTGTCACTGTATTCTTTCTCATATATTTCTGAGAAGATATCCTTGAAGTTATGGTCATATTTCTTGGAAATCGTATCCTTCGTGGCAAACCAGAGATCCTTTTTGCTGTCCAGCGCATAGGTAAAGCATGCATGGGCAAAGCTTTCTATTGATTTGTCAAGGTTATGAACGCCCTGCATGATGCCGGGACCCTTGAATTCCTGGATCAGCTCCCTGGTCTCATTTCCGTTTTCATCCTCAAATACAAGGTACCCTTTGCCCGGACCCGGAACCTTTATCTCCACATTCTTATATACATCACCGTATGCATGTCTTGCGAGGGTTATAGGCTTTTCCCAGTTTCTTACGCAGGGTTCTATTCCTTTTACCAGTATCGGGGTTCTGAATACAGTGCCGTCAAGTATGGATCTGATGGTGCCGTTAGGGCTCTTCCACATTTCCTTTAGGTCATATTCTTTTACTCTGGCTGCATTCGGGGTTATGGTGGCACACTTTACTGCAACACCAAGTTCCTTAGTTCTTTCAGCCGCTTCAACGGTTATTTTGTCATCTGTCTCATTTCTTTTCTTAAGTCCAAGATCATAATATTCCGTATTAAGATCTATATAGGGTGTTAAAAGCTCATCCTTGATCATCGCCCAGAGGATTCTGGTCATCTCATCTCCGTCCATCTCAACCAGAGCGGTATTCATAGTTATCTTGCTCATGTAAATTTATCTCCTTTATGTATTTCTTTTCTCCCACTGCAAGCAGGATTGCGTATGAGAGATTAGTACTTCCGGCTGGTAAATCATTATATCAATTTTTAATAAAACGGTGTAGTCCCTTGAAATGACTCAGTTTGCAGCTAACACTCCGTCTGCTACAACCTTAACATCATCCGGCAGTTCCGGTGATTCTTCGTTTCCTTTATATCCTATAAGGACACCGTCACCTATCACAAGAAAATCCCCTGCATTCGGATCATTTTCCCATGCCTGATACCAGGGGGTATATGCAAAAGCTTTTTCCCCAACCTTTTTTACGCTGTTCGGAACTGAAACATTGCCCAGGCTGTCACAATGATAAAAAGCACCTTTTCCGATCTCAGTTACCCCATCTGGAATGGAAATCTCCGTAAGCCTTGTCCTTGCAAATGCAAAAGCACCTATCGTTGTGATCCCTGAAGGAATGGTATATGATGTCAGTGTCTGATCCAGATAATGGGAATAATCACCCGTTTCATTGGGATCCACAGCAGGCAATTTACTTCCATCCGAAACCTCCATATCAGAGGACATGATTACATAAGCCCTGTCAGATACTATCTCACAGCTTCCCAGAAGTTCGCCATCTACATCGTCTTCTGTATAAGTGTACAGTCCGCTGTCGCTGTCATCACTGTCATTTTCCTCGGCAAGAACCTCCGAGCCGTCATCATCCTGTCCATCTGCATCCGATGTTAAAAGCATTCCGCTGTCATCTGATGATTTATTATCCGCAGGAACACTTACCAGCTGCGATGAATCATAAGTATTAAAGTCTCCGCAGACATAGCCTTTTTCAGTGGCATAAGCAGACGCTGATGACATATCCGGGCAATTAAAATACAGTGTTTCAGGACAACCTTCAAAAGCAGTATCGTGAATATTGCTAAGTGACAAAGGAATTGTAACCTGTTTAAGATTTTTACAGTCTTTTGCTGCCCCCATTGACAGCTTTGTAGTCGGGGTCTGGAACACAAGGTTTTCCAGACTGTCACAGGAGGCTATTGCATAATCCCCTATCTCCGGCATTCCGGACACTATCAGTTCCTTAAGATTATCACATCCCCAGAAGCTGTAGCGCTTGATTTCGGAAACCGTGGACGGTATTGTATATGTCATATTTCTGCTTCCTGCAAAATACTGATACATAACCGACCTGTCAGCACTGAAAATGCCCGAATCAGCGCATACAAAATTTATATTCCCCTTATCCAGGGCAATATTCATCAGGCTGTCGCAATCACTGAAAGTACCGCTGCCCAGATCATATAAACCTTTTCCTATAGAAACATACGAAAGGGAGGAGCAGCCCCAAAAAGCCGAATCCTCTATTTTTGTTACACTGTCAGGGATTTTTACCGTTTTCAGAGAGCTGCAATCCTTAAATGCAGCATACCCTATCGTGGTCACACCCTCAGGAATCGTTACAGACTCAAGCGTTGAATTGCCGCAGAAGGCTTCTGATCCAATTGTCCTAACCCCCGGCGGAATGCTTACGCTGCTTTCATTTCCTGTATATGCTGAAAGAACACCATCCGAAATATTAAGGCCGGCATCTGATGCCTTTGCACTGTATATACCGCCCAATAAAAGAACAAGAAGCAGAACTATGGCCGGAATCGCTGTTATAACCAATATCCTTTTCTTCATAGTTACCACCTCCTGTTCTTAACGTAAAACATTATTTCTTTTTTCTTCTCGGCCTTCTGTCCTTCCACAGGAACAGTACACATGACATGCTTACCATACCCGCTGAAAGGAACCACTTGGGTGCAATGCCGTCGCCGGTCTTCGGAGTGTCATCCGCAGACCCCGCCTGCATATGCTGTGTATTCACAAATACGGAATACGGCGAGAAATGGGTTGCAGTAAACTTAATGCAAGGTACACCATCAATGGTCGTAAACTGAGTGGTTTTTTCTTCCATCTGACCGTTTATGACCACGCCAACTTTGTTATTTCCGGCATAGCTTACCATCTCGTCAGGTATGGGCAGGGTGATGGTCACAGCCAGATTTTCGGTATTCTCAACCTTCATGGTACCGGTCTCATCATAAAGGGATATATCGAATGCCACGAACTTCACAAAATCAAACTCATCACCATATTTATTCCGAAGAGCCTGCTCTACCTCTGCATAAGCAGCAGCAGAATCAGTGATCTTAAGAACAAAATTATCGGTAGAACCGGCAACAGTTGCAGAAGCGAGGTTCTTTTTATTGTTGTCTATGGTATCCGTGGTAACCCTTACTTCAGTATTTCCCTTGCTTGCAGAATTATTGCTGGGGTTATCCTTACCTCCGGTACCGGGAGTTGCATTGTTGTTTGATGAAGACCCGGGTGTCGTCCCTGCACCTGCTGATTTATATGTTGCCGTAACCTTTACATCATGTGAAGGCATTATGAATGTAGTGGAAACAGCAGTAGGATCCGAGAATCCTATATCACTGTTGGATGTTGTCCACTTATCAAACACCTTACCATCAGGCGGTGCATAAGCCGTAATTGTAACAACCTTGCCCACTCCATACTGGCCTGTTCCCGCACCGTTTTCAACAATAACATTAAAGCCCGATGAAGAAGATGCAGATGGATTATTTGAATTGCTTGCAGCTGCTGATGCTGTAGCACGGTTTGTAGGTGAAGCAGATGCTGAAGCTGATGCTGATGCCGAAGCTGCAGGCGATGTCGTGGCCGGAGGATTGGTTTTATTTGAGGCCTCCCTTGCAGCAGCTGTTGCCGTTGCATAGGCTGACGCCTTGGTTGCTTCCGAAACAGCTTCAGCTAAGTCCGCCAGATTTCCCAGATTCTTGATAATATCAGCCGTAGCAGCTTCCGTTGCCTTTTCAAGCTCATCAGCTTCCAGCTTTACAGTTCCGTCAGGATTGATTTCAAAGATATCGCCATAATCCTTGGCAATTTCCTCCATCTCTTTTTCAAGGGTCTTCATAGCAGCGGCAATAGGCCCATAATCTTCGCTGCTGGGATCAAGTTCATTGAAATCCTTAACCAGCTTATTATATTTGCTTACAAGGTCTTCAACAGCATCAACTGTCTCTGCCCTGTTTGCACTGGCAGGTGATGCTGTTGCCACTTCTTCAGCCGATTCTTTCAGTACATCGGCATCCTGCTTGATATTATCCTCAAGAGGACTTGTTTTTTCTTCAAAGATTGCGATCCACTGACGGTCCTCTGTGGCATTATCCAGCTTTGAGGATTCCATCGGTGACCATGACGAGAATGCCCATCCGTTATGAGCTGCAAGCTTAGGTGTAGGATCATTCTTTGGATATTTATCGTCAGCGCCGGAAGTTACTTTATGCTGTTCAAAAATGGTCATATCTTCATTGTAGAAGGTAAACCAGTAATAAGTATCCAGATCTCCCACAACAGTAATATTGTCATAGCCTGCCGGATCATAAGCAAGTGTCATTTTGCAGTCCGGATAGGTATGAATTACGATTTCCTGTGCATCCTTATCAAAAGCTGTCTCCGATATATTAGAATCGCAGGGCAGCTTCATCTCCAGATTCTTTGCACCTTCATCAAAGGCTTTTGTCTGAATATTCATACAGGTATCCGGAAGAAGCACTTCAGTAAGATTGTCGCATTTGTAAAAACATTCCTGCGGGATCTTAGTGATATTTGCATCCGAAAGATCAGCCTTCGTAATTCCGTCACAATCCCTGAACGCCGCATCTGCGATAGATGTTACCTTTGCAAGATTAGGATCGTTTGACGTATTAACCCATCTGTCCTTTGATGTACCGCTGACAATACCTCTTGAGGGCAGGCATTCCTTCAGTTCCAGATTTCCACCCTTGTCCTCATAGATAACATAATTGTCATAAAGATATTTTGTATTTCCGTTTGTACCAAGGCTGCCAAGTGCTGTACACCCCTGGAAAGCATGCTCGCCCAGGTCGTCGCAGTCAGCAGAAATGATAACCGACTCAAGACGTTCGCAGGAATCAAAGCAGTAATCCGGAACAGACTTAACCCCCGGCATATTGACTGACTTGATCCAGTCATTTCCCTTTACCGCATCAAACTGGCGGCCGGGTTCTTCCAGCAGTACCTCTGTACTTTCTGTTGAATAGCCTGAAAACAAACCGGCATAATAACCATCTTCACATCCGGCATCAGATGAGTTCTTGTATGTTGTATTGCCATATACATCACGACGTTTATTACCTGCGTTGTCAACATTGGTCCTGTCCTTTACAGTACCGTCAGGATACTCATCGGTTGCGTCATCAACATATACCCAGTTCTTTCTGTTGTATGTGGTATTTGCAGAATTATTATCAAGCCATGAGACAACATCCACAGACTCAATTTCCTCCGGCAGTTCCAGATACTTTGATGCATTGATCTCATTCATCTGTGCAGTCGTAGGCGAACCGTTTTCAAAAGCAGTCCTTGTAGCTGCCGGCAGATCCTTATAATGCGGGTAATCTATCAGCAGATTTGTATTCTTTACATTATCATGGATAACATAAAGATTATACGGATCCGACATTACATAGCAGATATTAACACTGTCATTATTGATCTCATTAGCCTGATCCATTGCATAAGTAAAGGGCAGATATCCGCCATCTATCTCGCCATGGAAATAAAGCTTATCGCTTCCGGTCTCAAACGCCTTAGATCCGATATACGAAGGCTGTGAATAATCATTTGTTTTTTCCCAGTAAACATGCTCAAGCTCAGGATCGTTCTCAAATGCACTGCTTCCAACACTTTCGATGGCTTCACTTATAAATATCCTTTCAAGTTTATCGCAGTTTGAGAAAGCATTGTCGCCGATGGTTTTCACGCCATTTCCAAGATCAGCTTCGATAAGCTTGTCACAGTTATTGAAAACCGAATCGCCTATATCAGTCACAGAATCATCTTCGATCACCAGACGCACTATCCGGTCCTTAATACCGTTAAAGCAGCCATCTCCCAGGGCTTTTACATCATATCCTGCAATTTCCGAAGGAACTACAAGAGGATCTATATCCGAAGGATTGTCAATAAACTCGCAGCTTACTATCTTAGCAGTACCGGCATCTTCATCAATCTCAAGTTCATAACGATAAGGCGGTATACCGATTTCATAATGCTCTGTTATTCCATCGTAATAAATGTAAGGCACATAGTCGCACACGCTGGAAACTGCCATCCAGGTGCTCTTTCTTGGCCATGCCGGGTCAGACGATCCCACAACATACTGAGGTCCATATACTGCAAGATCTTCATTAATTACATCAGTAAACAGGCCGGGGGAAAACTTAACCCTGCTGTTATATGTGGTCAACACTCCCTTCTCGCCCAGATACAAACGTTCCAATCCGGTTGTTCCATGGAAGGTTCCGTTAGGAATATACTCAACATCATTTGACCCCAGTTCCTTGGACATAGTAACATTCTTAAGATTCTGACGTCCGGAAAGAACATAATCACCAATTTTTGAGCTTACATTCTTATCATTTCCATCAGCTACGTCTGTAACAGAAAATGTATATGTATCGTTATTTATAGCACTCTTGTATGTTCCCAGTTTTGCCGGAAACGTAAACTCGGTAAGGGAATCGCTTCCTCCGGTTCCATCTGCAAGAGCAAAAGATGCAGTACCGAAAGCTATAGCATAATCAGCAGGAAAAGTAACACTGTTAAGCTTGGAATCATTATAGAAAGCATACTCACCTATGGTACATCCATGATTCTCAGTCATATCAACGCTTTCAAGGACTTCGCAGTCCGCAAAAGCACCAAAGCCTATACTGGTAACACCTGTAGGGATTTTAATTTCTTTAAGAACCTTGCAGCCCTTAAATGCTTCTTTACCTATGGTCTTGGTCTGGTTGTTCAGAGTTGCAGTGGTCAGATAAGTACAGTCTTTGAAAACCCTGTTGCCGATGAAAGTAACACTTTGAAGCGTAACTTCTTTCAGGAAAGAATCAAGGAAAGCCTCGTCGCCAATATATGCTACAGAGCCTCCGATAGTGATCTTGTCAACTTTTTCCGTTCCCTTAAAGGCTTTCTCCGCAATAGCGGTAACCATTTTATTTCCAAGGTACTTAAAGCCATTATCATCACAATTGGTCGAGCTCTCATATTTGGTAACAATATAGATCGTGTCGCCATTCGGTATGGTGCCCGTAATTGCTGTACCTGACTGGGAATCATAGCTGCCTGTATAATATGCGCTGCCCTGAGCGGAATTTGTAAGCGGAGTCAGTGTATAACCGTTAAGCGAGCTGTTGTCCAGTCCGTTATGGTTATCACAGTAATATATTCTTTTCGTCTCATCAGACATATTTGCGCCGGTACGTGAAAAAGCCTGAAGATTCAGTTCTTCCAGTGTAACCGCCGTAGGATCATCATCCGGATGAGACACCTGCCAATCTGCAAGCGCCGTATCAAAATCAGTTTTCCACTTCGCAAAATCATCGCCAAAATAACGTTGCAGCTGGTTTACGAGATCTGCCTTATCCGGTTTATACGGAGAAACATCCAGTCTGAAGGTCGTGGAATTACAGTTCTGAACAAAAGAATTGTAATCAGCCTCGGATACATAATCATAGCCTGTTATGATATTTGTTGTAAGGTCAAGTGCATCTACCGCATAAGTGTCATTATAGTTACTGACAATAGCCTGATTGGTCATGCCATTAATGGTATCAATATAGAACTGATACTGCCACATAAGTACCCAGCTGCTGTTGATTTTTGTTATCTGATATGAGTAATACTTGTCATCATACTGCGGACGTGTAGGGTCCAGCTTTTCATCAACATCAGATGTCACATCACCGTTTCTTGCTTCTCTTTCATCCGCTGCATAATCCGGTCCTGATCCTGTCTGTGACGGATTTACAGCCTGCGTAACGCCGGACTTATCAGAAGGAATAGCCGCAACAAAAAGAGCACTGGCAAGCAAAATACCGCCAAGTGTCCTTCTTATGACCTTGCCGTTGCTTACAGGCCTTGAGGATTTCTTTTCCCCGCTGCTTTTAGTACTTTTAGCAGACCTTTCTGCCTTTGCAGCCTCCGCCTCTTTTCTTCTTTTTTCCTCTATCCGGGCAGATTGTGCGGATACCACCTTCGACTTATCGTTACCACTGCCTGCCCTGCGTGTAGTCTGTCTGTTTTTTTCAGAATCTGAACGCATATCTCATCCTCCATATTGCAGTCATGGAAAAAAGCTTTCCTTATTTCTGCAAAACAGTTAATGCTCCTATGTATATTTATCGGCTTTTTTATCAATGAGCTTAATAATTTTACTCACACCAAAAATTCCGGAAATCTTAAGACTCCCGCGCAATCAATTGAATTATACCGTTTTATGGGGATTTCTTCAAGAAAAATAAAAAATTATGTAAACAGGATTCAGCGTATCTTTTTGGCCACCACAACAAACCTTCCATTTTCTTCCTGATAGTCACAGGTAGAAAGAGTCAGCAGCTGGTCACCGTATGCAGCTGTAACCCCTGTATCATAATAGCTGGCCTCTTTCATCTCATTCATGTAAGAATTGAATTCCTCTTCAGAATCGGCATTTATGAACTGATAATACTTAAAATTTACATCCATATCATCATACACCCTTGATCTGAAAGCATACATAACAGCGTACGTACCGGTCTCAAATATGGTATCAAAATTGATGGTGGAATGCTTTTCATAAAAAGTCTTTGATTCATAATCTGAAAGGGATGAAAACATCCTGCCGCTGGTCAGGTGATGGCCGTATATTATGAAATTATCGCTCCCCTTTATCACATCACAGCCGCAATCCATAAACAGACAGCCGGCCTTGTCATCTTTCCTGTCAAAATTATGGGAAAGATAATAGGTGTTGTCCGTGTACTGCATCACCGGATAATCGATTTTAGTGTTAGGGATAGTTATCCATCCGATAATGTCCCGATTTGAATTATAAAGGGTTTTATATTGGTCCAGAATATCAGGTCTCTCAACATCTTCCTCATTGCTGATCCTGGCCACATATCCTGTCTCCACATTGCTCATGGCATCAGAACCCACAAGTCCGGAAAGCTGTTCCATTCTTCCGCCGTTCTGGTCAGCAGAAGCATAATACCAGACAAAATATCCGATGCATGCTACCGCAGCCGATGAAAAACAAAAGATGAGAAGATTTCTGCGAAACTTAATGCGCTTCATCTCCTTTTTTATCTGCTTCTGCATAGCCGGAGAATAATCATCCAGGTCATTCTTCTCATCAGAAGTCTTTTTTTTGCTGTCAGCACTGCGTGCGGAAACGCTATGTAAATTCCGACTGCCTCCGGATGCCGTCCGCAGCCGTTCACCCCCTGCATTTCTGCCTGTATTCAGCTTTCTGTCGGATTTCCTGTCCATCATGATCCATAAACCGTAAACATCAAAATTTTCCCTATGAGTACAAATATTGTACTTTGGATGTATCATTTTTTCAAGAATTATAGTGTATAATTGGCATATGAGCAAACCCGGTGTATATGAGACAACCAAAAAAGACGGAACAACATATTTCCGCACATCCATAACAAGGAACGGAAAACATATAAGCCTTGGCAGCTTTGCGGATGAAGAGACAGCCCATAAAGCTTTCATTGAGGCCTGTACACTTTTGGAGGATCCTTCCACACTGATCATAGACTATTCCGAAGAACATGTCCTTTCTTTTGACAAATGGGTAAGCCTTATCAATTTCAGGGATAACGGTATGTACATTTCAAACCCAATATATATCCTGAAAAAAATGTTCAATTATTACATTTCACCCACGGAAATTTTAAAATTTGATGCCGACGAGCTGTTTTACTATTCTTCCCATAAGATAATGAAGCGCGGCAGCCACTACTTTGTTGCTGATTACGGCCTTCAGCTTAACATACGCAACCGTTACGGCATAAGAAGCTACGCAGTTGAAGGCCGGGACTATGTCTTCCTGAACGGCGATATACTTGATTTCAGATCCGCTAACCTTCAGATAAATAATCGTTTTATCGGTGTTACAAAAGAAATACATAAGGGAAAAACTGTTTACCGTGCAAGAATACACATAAAAGGAAACTATATCATTGGCGACTACCCTGATGATATCACAGCCGCTATCGCGTATAACAAAGCCGCAGATATTCTGAATATCCGCGGCGTAAAGAAGAATTATGCCAGAAACGATATTGCCGATATAAGTGAAAGCGACTACTGGCTCATATACAAGGAAGTGAAGATTTCAAAGGCCGTCCGCACCTATCTCATGGAATAATCCTCAAAACTCAGGATCATCCTGGCGCCTCCTGCTATGCCGCCCACTTCACCGCTTAAGTCATACTCCCACATTGTGAAGGTATATGGATATGTGGGCAGGTCGCTAACTTCAGAAAGCCAGAATTCATAGCCTATCATAGAGCCAAGTGAGTATTTCTGTATCAGAGTTTCTTTTGTGCCATACATTATTGGATAATAGCCGGCCTCTTCTATGGCTTTCATAAATGTGATGGCGGCATTTGTCCTGGGAATCTTTTCCATTTCATCCGTTCTTCCCTTTCCGACCCCGGACTTTTCTCCGGAAAGCGCCACAGGATATTCCAGGGTAATGGAATTCTCACTGATGGTATTCAGAACAAATGTCGCCTCTTCATACGCTTCAGCGGTATTAACGGCAGCAGTCACGAAATAAACCCCAATATCAAGCCCGGCCTCCCTTGCCCTGTTATAATTATCCAAAAAATTCTCATCAAGGGACATTTCACCTGATGCATACCCCCTCTGCCCAAGCCTTAGCATCACAAAATCCACACCTGACGATTTGAGCCTTACAAAATCCACATAATCTTCATCCTTTGAAATATCAACACCGGCATAGCTCCTTCTGCTGTTATTCTCATAATATTTCATAAAAGGCTTCTGATAGACAAATCCGGCATTCTCGTAAATATTCCGCTGAAGATAGGGATTGATCTCTACCCACTCTTCAGAACCATCCGCATGCGTTATAAGCGTATGTTTTCCGTCAGTTGCAGGATCCTCCGTTTCCGGCGTAGGCGTAGGTGTAGCTGAACCAGCTGATACAGATTTGTCGTCCCCATCGTCTTCCGGATAATCATCCCAAAAATCAAGATCTGATGCAGTAAGGGTACTGCCGCTGATAAGTTCATCCACAGACTGGCCTGATCTGGCTGCCTCTTCGCTTTCCAGCGCAGTCCTTGTCGAAGCGTTGTTCTGGTTTTGGCTTTTCCCCTTATTAGCAATAAGTACCACTCCAAGGGTAATAAGCACAAAAAGCCCTATTATCACAACAGAGCTTCTTAAGGCTCTGGAAGATGCCTCCTGTCTGTAGGATTGCTCCCGCCGTTCCGCCTCATCCGCAGTATAATCATCTTCAAAATCATCATCTAGTCTCATGGATATGATAATAGCACAAATTATAGTATTTTGTACTAATATCTTTTGATTTTATGAGTAAAATCTGTAATAATTATATTACTTCCATAATAATATAAAGGCATCCAAGGAATCAGTATTCCAAGGCAGAAAGGATCAAAATGAAGGTACTTAACGGAGATTTCACGGACATCGAGCCCCAATACCCGATTGAAACATTGTTAGAAGAAGATGAGACCAGGGACGATATCCTGTTTATAGATATCGAAACTACCGGACTCACTCCCGAAAATTCAAACCTTTACATGATCGGGGCAGCATACTTTAAGGATAACTGCTGGCATTACATACAGTGGCTCGCAGAAAAGTACGAGGAAGAGCTTCAGATACTGAAAGCGTTTGCAGAGTTTTCAGACAGATTCAAGCTTTTGATACACTATAACGGGAACCGTTTTGATCTGCCCTATCTGACAAAAAAATGTGCACAGTTTGACCTTGTGTTTGACCTTGAGAGATTCAGAGGAATTGACATATACAGAAGAATTTCCGGATACAGGGATATCCTGGGTTTGTCGGATGTAAAACAGAAAACCGTTGAGTCTTTCCTTGGGCTCGATCGTGAAGATATTTATTCCGGAGGCGAACTCATCAGCAAATACCATGATTTTGTCTGCTACGGTGACCAGAAGCTTCTGACAGAACTAATTCTTCACAACCGTGAGGATATCAAGGGAATGCTTTTCTGTACGTCCATGCTTGCCTATCCTGACATGTTCCTTAAGCCGGTACGTGTAATGGGCGTAAGAGCAAATTACTATGATGATTCCAGAAAAAAACGGTGCCAGGAAATAATCATGAAACTGCGTTTCTCTTCTCCGCTGCCCAAACCCCTTTCCTTCCGCGGATTGGGATGCTTTTTCTCCGGAAGTGGAATAGACGGAGTATTAAAAGTTCCTCTTTACGAAGAAGAAATGAAGTATTTCTATGCAAATTTCAGGGATTATTATTATCTTCCTGCAGAGGATATCGCAATACACAAGTCAATCGCCACCTTTGTGGACAAGGAACACCGTATACAGGCAAAAGCATGCAACTGTTATACAAGAAAAAAATCACTCTTCCTGCCACAGTGGGATGTCATATTCTCTCCATTTTATAAAAGAGAGTATAAATCAAAAGAAATATTCTTCGAGCTCACAGACGAATTCAAAACAAGCCGCAGCGGATTCAACCTGTATGCAGAACATGTGCTTTCCGCTATGTTTGAATACGGTGAGCGATAAACAAAATGCACTGCATCAGATATAAACATTGCACGTGTTTAGTCCCATAGTAAAAAAATAAAAAGCCCCATCATTGAATAGTGATGAGGCTTTTATGATAAAAATAATAAAGCTTTTATATTGTTTTATATTTTTTTCTCATAAAAGAATGAATTTTTACGGACGTAATTCATGGATTTGTAGTTGATTATCTGCTCAGTGCTTCCGATGAAAAGTACGCCCTCATTTACCAGAGACTCGTTAAAGCGTCTGAATACATCATCCTTCGCTTCTTCCGTAAAATAAATCAGCACATTTCTGCAAACGATCATATGATAATCCTTGGGATAATCCTTTTCCAGCAGATTCCCCTGTTTGAATGTCACACGGCTCTTAATCTCATCGCTTATCTTGTATGACTCACCGATTTTTTCAAAATACTTATCCTTGAATTCTTTCGGCACTGCTTTTATGGATTTTTCTCCGTAAATGCCGTTTTTGGCCTGGGCAAGTATCTGGTTATCAATATCTGTCGCATAAATCCTGATCATATTGAGAGGAAGGTGCTTTGAAAGTGCCATAACCAGGGAATAGGGTTCATCGCCCGTTGAACAGGCAGCTGACCATATCTTAAGATTTTTTCCGAATTTTTTTATCAGTTCAGGAATAACTTCTTTGTCAAGGAACTCCCACTGGTCAGGATTTCTGTAGAATTCGGATACATTAATGGTCATGTACCCCAGAAATTCTTCCCTTACTTCCTTGTCATTCTTAACATGATTGCAGTACTCCTCGTACCCGCTGAACTTCCTTTTGGTTATCAGCGTATCCAGGCGGCGTTTCATCTGGTTTTCTTTGTAAGCGTTAAGATCCACGCCGGTAATCTGCATTATACGCTTCTTCAGATATTCATAATCTCTGTCATTGCTTCCCGCCATAATTCATAACCCCTTTCCTGTATTCGGACTGCCTCTGTCACTCTTCTGCCGGTTCCGTCGGACTGCATTCAATCTAAAGTATAATTCTTTACGAAATCCCTGGGATAATAAAAAACAGGACTCACCCCAAGAGCAAGTCCTGTAGATATTATACAGAATTATTCTGCATCCTCGTTATTACCGGACTCTGCAGCAGTCTCTTCTTCCTCTTCTTCAGGAGCAAGCTCTTTCATGCTGAGAGAGATCTTATGGTCAGCAATGTTCACATCAACGATCTTAGCCTCGATCTCATCACCTACACTGAGAACATCAGCGGGCTTCTCGATCCTCTTACGGCTGATCTGTGATACATGAAGAAGTGCATCAACGCCCTCAGAAAGCTGAACAAAAGCACCAAAATCTGTCATTCTGGCAACCTTACCCTTAACTGTAGCACCGATAGGGAACTTGTCAGCTACATCAAGCCAAGGATTGTTCTCGTCAAACTTAGCGGAAAGAGCAACCTTCTCACCCTCGATCTTCTTAACGATAACCTTTACGGTATCGCCCTTCTTGTATACATTCTGAGGATAATCAATCCTGCCCCAGCTCATTTCAGATATGTGAAGCAGACCGTCAATTCCTCCGATATCTACGAAAGCACCAAAGCTTGTAACATTCTTTACTGTACCTTCAACGATATCGCCTTCCTGAATCCTCTGAAGAGCCTCTTCCTTTTCCTTGTCATGACGCTCTTTAAGGAGAGTCTTGCAGTCACCGATATATCTGTGCTTTGCAGGAACAAACTCGCTCATATAGAACTCGATTTCCTGGTCTGCAAACACATTAAGATTCTTAGTAAACACATCAGATGCAAGGCTTGCAGGAATGAATACTGAAACCTCATCAACAACCGTTACCAGACCGCCCTTTACAACATCAGTAACTTTGGACTTAAGAACTGTGTGGTTGTTGTAGGCATCTTCAAGAACCTTGCTGATCTTCTCAGATGCAACCTTCTTGTGTGAAAGTACAACCTGACCATCACCATCATTAAGCTTAAGCACCTTAACGCTCAGGGTGTCGCCAACCTTCACTGCCTCAGTAAGGTCGATGGATGCATCGTTGCTGTACTCATTCTTAGTAACGATTCCGTCTGACTTATAACCGATGTTAACAGCTATCTCGTTCGGTGTAACGGAGAGTACCTTTCCTTCAATAATGTCACCTGTGTGGACATTTTTGAATGAATCTTCCAATAATTGTTCAAACTCGCTTTTTGTCGTTTCGGACATAGTTTTGAACCTCCTCAATAATATTATTTGGGGTGGA
>JAILDD010000241.1 GCA_024689605.1 Lachnospiraceae bacterium | reverse complement strand
ACCGACGCCTATGATGTCATACTTTTCTGAAAGCAGGCGCACCTGTTCTATTCCTGCTATAACAGTCTCTGCCGCCTGTTCCCTTGTCATTGCAGGGCCTTCGCAGATATTTTCCGTTCCATTGCCTATACGAATATCTTTTACACCAGGGTGTCCTTTGTAATCCTTTATCCCTAAATCTACGGGTATCACATCGCATCCTGCCACTGCCGACATACGGCATACAGATGACCGGCCTTCAGCTATATTGTCTGCAACTATCCCCGTCACGCTTGAATCCGTCTGGGATATGCCTTCCGCCACAACACCGTTGTCTGCACAGCATACTACTACAGCCTTATGCTTTAAGCTTACATCCGCGCTTCCGGTCAGCGCAGCGATATGCTTTATATCATCCTCCAGCACACCGAGACCATGCAGGGGATGTGCAACCGAATCCCAGCGCCTTGCACACTCTCCATAAGCCTTCGTATCTGTATCTTTGATACTCTCTATCAGTCTGTATAATTCTTTTTCCTTTTCGCCCTGTATCAAAGCCCTGCTATCTCCCTTATCTTATCCATATCCACAGATGCTCTCACACTGTCTGCCAGCCTCTTTACGCTGCGTTCAAACCTCTGCCTCTTTGTCTCCGTCTTCCCTTCCTTCGGGAAATCTATATTTCTTTTTTTGCACACAAGCTCTATCAGCTCATCGGCAAATTCTCCGGTATCGAAAAGTCCATGCACATAGGTTCCTGCAGCTGTGTCGGTTATGCATCCCTCCGGGAACTGACGTCCGTCCGCATCCAGCGTAAATAACCTGTCTCCGCCAATCTCACTTTCACCCATATGGATCTCGTAGCCTTCAACTGATGCACCGGATGAACTCTTTCCCTTTATCTGTCTCCTGTTTTTCTCCTTTGAAAAAACAGTGCTGACCGGCAGAAGACCAAGTCCCTCTTCTTTTCCGCCGCCATCCTCTCCGTAAGGATCCTGCAGCTCTTTCCCTAACATCTGGTATCCGCCGCATATACCGAATACGAAGCTTCCGTTTCCGGATGCCCCGAGCACTGCATCATAAAGAGCGTTCTGCTTCATCCACCTCAGGTCGGAAATAGTAGTCTTTGTACCCGGCAGTATGATCAGGTCAGGATTGCCAAGTCTTTCAGGGCTCTCTACATATCTGACTGATACGAATGCATTATCCTCCAGGGGAATGATATCCGTAAAATTGGATATCCTCGGAAGCCTTACCACAGCTATATCAACCCTTGCGTCTTTATTATTTCCGCCTGTGGACTTTAATCTGTCGCTTATGGAATCTTCATCATCTATTTCCAGTCCCGGTACATAAGGTACCACACCTATAAGCGGTATCCCTGTCCTTTCAAAAAGCATTTCCGGTCCCGGACTTAAGAGTGTGGGATCACCCCTGAACTTATTAAATACAAATCCCTTTATCCTGTCACGCTCTGCCTTTTCCATCCATTCCACAGTACCAAGGCACTGGGCAAACACTCCGCCCCTGTCTATATCCCCTGCAAGTATCACAGGCATATCGGCAGCTTTTGCAAGTCCCATGTTCACTATATCGTTCTTCTTTAAGTTTATCTCCGCAGGGCTCCCTGCGCCTTCGGCTATTATCAGTTCGTACTCTTCGGACAGGCTGTCTAAGTCCTTCAGTATCTCCTGCATGAAGTCCCCGCGCTTTTTGAAATACTCCCTGGAATTCATGCTTCTCAGCACTTTTCCGTTAAGTATCACCTGGCTTTCAGAATCCGCTGAGGGCTTTAGAAGAATAGGATTCATCCTCACATCAGGCTGCAACCCTGCCGCGAAAGCCTGCTCTGCCTGGGCCCTTCCCATTTCAAGGCCGTCGGCAGTCACGAAACTATTCAGGGCCATGTTCTGGCTCTTAAAGGGGCAGACCTTCACACCGTCCTCTGCAAATATCCTGCAGAGCGCGGTAACCAGCAGGCTTTTGCCCACTCCTGACATTGTCCCCTGTATCATTAAGTTCTTTGCCTTCATCTCACATTCCCCGACGCTTCATAAAGCAGCGCATTGATAAGCGCCGCCGCTATGGTGCTGCCGCCTTTTCTTCCCATAGATATGATGGCAGGCACCCCGTATTCGCTGCATACTTCCAGAGCTTCATCCTTGCTTTCAGTCACATTTACGAAACCGACGGGCACGCCTATCACAAGCGCCGGCCTGAATCCATTTCTTATACGCTCCGAAAGGGTCATAAGCGCAGTGGGAGCATTTCCTATAGCATATACGGCATCAGGGTAAAGCCCGGATGCATGGCGCATTGACATCTCTGCCCTGGTGGTTCCTGCTTCCTTTGCTGCGATCACAATTTCAGGATCACTCATAAAGCAGACTGACTCCCCGCCCAGCAGCTTTAAGGTCCTGTCATGTATCCCTGTCTTTGCCATATTTGTATCAGTGACAATACAGCATCCGCTTTTCAGCGACTCCACTCCGCGACTGACCGCATCATTTACAAATTTTATGTTCTCCGCATAGTCAAAATCAGCGCTGGCATGTATAGCGCGTTTTACCAAAGGCAGCTCTTCGGAAGGAATGCTGTATCCCATTCCCCTAAGCTCTGCCTCTATGATCTCCATGCTCTTATTTTCTATGTCCATTGGAAGCTTTATCAATATTCTATCCCCAGTCTGGCCTTTACGCCCTTTTTAAGCGGATGCTTTATGCATTTCATTTCCGTCACATAATCCGCGCCGTCCAGCATCCACTGTGCCGGATTCCTTCCGGTAAATACGGCTTCCTTTTCCCTGCCGTACTCC
>JAILDD010000229.1 GCA_024689605.1 Lachnospiraceae bacterium | reverse complement strand
TGCAAGACAGAATGAATTAACCGAGCAGGCGAAAGAAACGGAGTATAAGCTGATGCTTCTGGATACAGCCCGAAAGAGGCTGAGAAAGGAGCAAAACATGAGTTTTGATGTTAATGTAAAAACAATACCGGAAAGGTATGCTGCCACTGTACATATGATCGTTCCGCATTATGAGGATGAGGGACTGGCATGGAGCATGATGGGAGAATGCAGGGATAAGCTGGTTCCCGCAGACCCCTGTTATGCGGTAGCAGAATTCCTTGACGGTGAGTACAAAGAGGAAAATGTCGAGATAGTTGTTTCAATGGCTGTGAAGGGAAAATATGAGGATACAGAGCATGTGAAATTCAAGACCATTCCGGCAGTCAAGGTTGCAAGCTGTATCATCAAGGGGAGCTACGACCAGATGGGAGATGCTTATGCGACTCTCGTTGCATGGATCAAGGAAAACGGATACAAGATGAACGGGCCTATGTTCAATATCTATCATGTAAGCCCTGCACAGACACAGAATCCGGATGAGTATGTAACGGAAGCTTGCTTTCCGGTTGAGTAATGGCTATAAGGCACTTGAGAGTAATGATACTCTCAGGTGCCTTTTTCAGTTGTCTGAATACTGATGTCTTTTGTGTTTGCGGATTTTATTGTATTATGTCTGAATGGATATTAACACAGAGATTATTCAAATGCGGCATTGTTAAGGAGGGGAAGACAAAAATATGCGTATATCAGAAAGCTGTGCCAAGTGCCTGTATGACAAACAGTCGAATAAGTCGGATAATGCAGAGTACCTTGCTGAGGTAAGGGCTATTCTGGATAATAGGGCTGAAGACGACACAAGCCCCTATATGGTTTACCTTTTTAATAAGGCCCATATGAAATATTTTGGTCAGGGTGCTGATTATAAGGATATAAAGAAGAAATACAATGACCTGGTCCTGGGGATGGAGAATGATCTGCGGGAGGAAATAGAGAATTCTGCGGATCCGCTGGCTAAGTCACTTATCATGTCCAGAATCGGGAACTATATTGATTTCGGAGCTATGAACCATGTGGACCAGAATGAATTTATGAAGCTTTTTAAAGATACGGAAATGCATGAAAGGGATATACCGGTTTATGAGTCATTTATAAAGACCTGTGAAGCAGGAAAAAACTTCCTTCTTGTATGTGATAACTGTGGCGAGGTGGTTCTGGACAGGCTGATGATAGAACAGCTTAAGAAGAGGTTTCCGCATCTTACGGTAAAGGCGCTGGTGCGGGGCGGAGAAGTGCTTAATGACGCCACAGAGGATGATGCACATTACACCGGGCTTGATAAAGTGGCAGAGATCGTTTCAAACGGAGATGCAATTGCAGGAACGGTCTATGATATGATGCCGGCAGAAGCAAAGACTGCCTTGGATGAGGCTGATGTAATACTTTCAAAGGGACAGGGAAATTACGAATCATTGTCCGGACACGGCCGGCATGTGTTCTATGCATTTCTTTGTAAGTGTGAACTTTTTACAAGCCGTTTTGAAGTCCCGTTACTGACGGGAATGTTTGTAGAGGAGAAAAGTTGATGCCGCAAAGCGGCAGAAAGGTAATGGGTTTTAAACCGGAGGAGAGAAAGACTGCAGTCGGGAACTGTTATCGCGCTTTACGGAATAGAAGAGCTTTGATATTGTAGGAGCTGGTGGAATGTTTCTGACAGGGGCTATCGGAATCTGGTATGAGGATGCAATGCTTGTCAGGGAAGATCTGGCGGCCTGCCATAAAGGCGGGTTATGCGTTGACGAGGGCCGGTATAAAGAGAAAGGTGCCTGTCTTCGTGGTGAAGTAGGATTTACGGTTTATGACTATGCTGAAAGAAAAGGCTTCAGCCCTGTTCTTATGGAGAATCCCGGCTACAGGCTGATACTTTTAAGAAGTGCATTTGATGAACTGCCGGAGGAAGGCAGGGAGTACAAGGTAGAGTATCTGGAACATACAAAGATAGTTGTTTCATTTTCGGAATTAACTGATGCCGGGCAATGACTTGGGGAGTGATGTGCATTAAGCATATCAAGCAATTAAGGGTAGATGATAAGAAAAGCAGAAAACTTAACGGAAGACCGGCTTGAAAAAATCAGAAAACTTGTTGGTGAGGCATTCGTCACAAATGAAATTTTCCACAGCTGGGGCTCAGTGGATGAAAGACGGGAAGATGTACTAAAGTACATGTCCCTGTATGTTGATTATGTATATCAGGCGGGTGAACTGTATGTAAATGAGGACTTTACCGGTTTCATAGGACTGGAGGATTCTGCGAATGCATCTAAGCTTCCGCAGATAAAAATGCTTTTCAGGATGCTGTTCGGATTAAAGTTTTCAAGGCTCCGGTCAATCGTTCATTTTGCAAAACAGGTTGGCAGGTCAAATGAACGCTATGCCAAGAAAAGACATATTGATGCGCTGATGGTGTGTGTTGATAAAGAACATCAGGGAAAGGGCGTTGCATCCGAAATAATAGCTTTTGCAAAGAATATGTCAGATGAGCTGGGCGTACCGCTTCTGTTTGATACGGATATGAAAGAGTATGCGGAAATGTACCGGCATTTTGGCTGTGAGCTGTACAATACTGTAACGGCTGACAACGGAGTTACCAGGTACAGTTTATGCTATTTAAAAAACAATACCGGAGAAGAATCTGAATGATCATGATCACATATACAGCATTGTTTATTTTTATCACGATAGTATGGATTTTACTCAGGGTTATTTTTGCGGTAAAGAATAAGACTGTTGATATAAAGAATGAATTAAAGCTTCTATCTGTTTATATATGCATAGTGGTGATCGCAAGATTTGTTTATATTCCTATGGGGTTAGATAATGGGCATATTAAACCTCTTATATTTGATGTGTCGCGTATCCTGCCCATATGGTTTAATCTTGTTCCGATTGTTCATCTGTTTGATGTTTATGACGGCTGGCTTGTAAATATATTGGGAAATATTGCAATGTTTATTCCTGTAGGCATATGCTGGCCGTTCTGTTTTAAGAAGCTTGATAATATTGGGAAGGTGATAATTGCCGGAGCTGGCTTTACGCTATTCATAGAGATTTCCCAGCTTGTCTTTTATGACAGGTGCAGTGACATAGATGACCTTATACTGAATACGACAGGAGTAGTGATAGGTGCAGCTATATATTTTGCGGTAAGGAAATTAAAACAGAAAAATGAGTAATCTAAATCGTCTTTAATGGATTGTGTAAATGACCGGGTTCATTGAATGACTTATTACTGCACGCTAAGGAATAGATATTGTATTTAATTAAAGAAATTGCCGGGAGGAATGAAATGAGATTAGAAACAGAAAGACTGATACTTCGCCGCTGGGAGGAAAGCGACGCAGAGAATTTATTTAAGTATGCAAGTGATCCTGATGTGGGCCCGGCAGCCGGCTGGCCTGCCCATAAAAGTGTTGAAGAAAGCAGGGAGGTGATAAAGAATGTCCTTAACGGGAAGGAGGGCTATGCCATCTGTCTGAAGGAAGACAGCAGGGCAATCGGGAGCATCGAGCTGAAGCTTAAAGGTCATACATACCTGACTGACCGGGATGATGAGTGCGAGCTGGGCTACTGGATCGGAAAGCCCTTCTGGGGACAGGGAATGATGCCGGAAGCCGTGAAGGAAATGCTCCGCCATGCTTTTGAGGACTGCGGTATGCAGAAGGTTTGGATAGGATATTATGAGGGCAACGAAAAGTCAAAGCGTGTCCAGGAAAAATGCGGCTTTAGATATCAATGGACATCCGAGAATGTGGATGTTCCCCTGCTGCATGAAAAGAGAAACGAATGCATAAGCCTGATGACCAAGGAAGACTGGCTGTCAGATAATAAGCTGAAATAAGTATACTGACTGATATAAGAGGAAAGGGGAGAAATATGCAGATCAAAAGAGTGACCGGAGAAGACGACAGGATAGGAGATTTTATTTCGGAAGCATTTTCCGATTATTCGATTTCAAAAAATGTTGACCTGAACTATGAAGAATACTGCTTTATTGCAGAAAATGACAAAGGCGAGATAATCGGAGCAGTTACCGGAAGGGCCTACTATAACGAAGTACATATCGGGGATCTGATCATTGATAAAGAATACAGGGGACAGGATATCGGAAGCAAACTCGTAAAGACTGTAGAAGAAGCATACGGGGATAAGGGCTATGAAAAGTTTGCACTGACAACCTTTGGATTTCAGGCACCGGAGTTTTATAAAAAGCTGGGATACAAACTGGAATATGTAAGAGAAGACAAGAATCCAAAGTTGAGTAAGTATTTTTATCTAAAGGAAATTTAGATGATGTATCTTTAGCTGATATATCAGTGTAACGTAATGCTTTAGGCTGTCATATGGCTGATTAAGAATTACGGGAAGAAAGGGAATGTGTTGATGAAAAAGAAAGCGGTGATCTTTCCGGGAGTCGGATATACAAAGGATAAGCCCCTTCTTTATTATGCGGGAAAGATAGCAAAGGAATACGGATACGAATTAAGCTATATTGACTTTTCAGGCATAGAGTGGAGCAGGGATAAGCTTAGGGATCCCGGCTTTTTGAAGCAGATGGAAGAAGTCTGCCTGAAAAAAACTGAAGAGGCTATTGTGAGGGCGGATATCAGTCCGGAAGACGAGCTTGTTTTTATTTCAAAAAGCATAGGAACAGTAGCGGCCACTGCGTATGCAAAACGGAATGCGTTAAAGCCAAAGCAGATATGCTTTTCGCCCCTTGTGCTGATAGAACCTTTTGTTGCGGATGAAGGTGCGGTTCTTTTCTATGGGGACAGCGATCCCTTGGCTGATCACCTGGCGATAGAAAGGATTGCAAAAGAAAAGGAGCTTGAAGCCCACAGGATCGCCGGCGGAAACCATTCCCTGGAAACGGGAGATACGGCTGCAGACCTGGAGATTATGAAATCCATAATGGATCGTGTGGCTGAAATACTGAAATAAAATGCTGAAATAAGGAAAGTAAAATAATATGGATATATTGCGTAGGATTTCAAAGGTTTTGGATATCGTAGTTTTTGTGGCAACTACCCTTGCTATTGCTGGCGTGTTTTACGAAGGCATGACCCTTAAGTGGTATGGGTTCGTGGGAATACTGGTAATCTGCATGGACTATTCCTTTATGCCAACGACGATCATACATCTGATAACCGACAGAAAAGACAAAAGCATATGGTTTCATGTCTTTTCACTGGTGATGATAATCATTGCGGTCGTTATGAAGATAGCGGGCATTGATTATCCTGCTGTTACGCTTGTGCTGTGGTATTTTTACATCTGGTTCCTTTACGGAATACTGATAGTGAGAACATACAGAAAGTAGGTATAGTCCGGCTGTTTCCTATGCCGACAGATCTTGTGTGTGGATATTTGATTTTATTGATAGGAGCCAAGCAAATATAATATAATATTATAATCTGGAAATTGAAATAACAGAGGGGAAGCAATATGGATTATCAATCCTGGATAGACAGTTTTGACGGTTCGGTCAGCTTGTATTCCTTTGATATCCTGCCGGACGGAAGCTACAGCGAGATCCCTGTTGAAAACGTCTTGTTTACCGGGGAAAGTCTTGACTATTATTGGAATCAGTGATAATATCCCTGGTTAGCAAGGACTAATCAGGGAGTGGCTAATACTGAAACAGTATGAAGCCTATGCCGCGGAAGCGGCTTTTTTTCTAATTTGTGGTTAGTTGCAACTAATTGATATTAAAACCCGATGTCTGGACCTTGTTCTGAAAAAAGACTGAATTAAGCAGCAGGGAGGATATTGAAAAGTGAAATTAAAGAATTTTATTAAAGACGGGCAGAAACTGCCTTTATTCGGAATAGGGCCATATCTTATATACGGCATTGCTCTGCTCAGTGCAATCTGCATTGTTTTGTCCGGTTATGTATTTAAGATAGGGATCATGACGGGCACCTGGGTATGGCTGTTCAGGAGCGTCGGGGCAGTTTTCATAATGCTTGGATTGACCGTCTGGTTTATAGGAGCAGTTAAATCCGGTATGGATGATAACATTACGGAAAATAAGCTGAAAACAGACGGCATATATGCCTGGGTGAGGAATCCGATGTACAGCGGATGCTGGATGCTGATAACGGGATTAAGCCTTATGTGGCATAATGTGTGCGTGATTCCTTTATTCTTTGTGAACTGGGGAATAATGACTATCGTTCTTAAGAATACCGAGGAGAAGTGGCTTGCTAAAGTTTATGGAGCTGAGTATGAAGAATATAAGAAGCGTGTCAACAGATGCATTCCGTGGAAAAGACGTGGCTGAGTCTGTTGCAGGATTAAAAAGCCGGCAGGCTATGCGGATTCACTGATGGCAGCAAGTCCTGTCTGGGCGTTTGTGGCAGTGGTCATTGCCGGAATCATTTTATCCGTGTTTATATCAAATGTGACATTGAGATTTTTCAAGCTTGAAAAGTAAGGAGGACG
>JAILDD010000209.1 GCA_024689605.1 Lachnospiraceae bacterium | reverse complement strand
CATCTGACGTGGTGTAGCCTGATTTTTCCTGATCCTTTCATAGGTAGCATAAAGGTCGGAAAGGTCCATTCCCTCCACAAAGGCACTTAAAAGACGCACCGGGTCATCAGACGGGATAGATATTTCTATGTCGATTGGAAGTTTGATTTGATGATACAAGGAAGATATAGTATAATCTCCCTGTAAGATTTTATTTAGTTGCATAAATATATTTTACAGCAAATGCCGCACTTTTCGAAGTGCGGTTTTTGTGTTTGGTATAGAAAAAGAGGCTGTCACACGACTTTAGTGCGACAGCCCCTTTTTCTATGAGAATTATTACTTTGCAGTCACCTGTCCTTTGCGGTAACGTCCGAACAGGATACCGTCGTCAACATATTTATCCGTTTCGGAAACCCACATGGGAAATTCCCCCATTGCTACTGCGGTCTGGCCGTTCAGCATTCCGGTATGGAAGGAAAGGTGCCTGTACTGGCGGAGAACCAGTTCCATACGGGTATAGATGCATTTTTCCGGTTTTTCGTAAAGTTCTTCGTCTGTAAGGTTATCCAGATAATCCATGGTTTTCTTTTCTATGCTGTCAAGGTATGCCAGCAGTTCTTCATCAGAAAGAACAACGCTGGTGGGATTGTCGGGATTATCCATTCCCTCTTCATGAAATGAAGGTTCTTCGTAAACAAATGGATTGATAAACCATTTATCAGCTGAGTGAAGGGCGTGATATGCCCAGCGCCAGCATGGTGCGCCGCAGCAGAGAGCCTCTCTGTCATAGGTCTGTATGGAAGTGCGGATATTCAGAAAATTTGGCTTTACGGTGTCTTTGATTATCATACACAGTTCATTCATAAGAAATCCTCCTTGTGTTTCCTTTAATATATTCGTATAATAGCATCAAACAATATATCAGTAAAATTGAAATAAATGAACAAAACGTTCAAAAAAACAAATATGACAATTACTCAGTTAAGCACATTTTTGAAAATAGTGGAAATGAACAGCTTCTCCGCAGCGGCTGACAGCCTGGGCTATGCTCAGTCTACTGTTACAACGCAGATCAAACAGCTTGAGGAAGAACTGGGATGCGTACTGTTCGAACGCCTTGGAAAAACAATTTCCCTTACTTCATCAGGGGAACGGCTGGTGTCACACGCGGAGAGGATGCTTCAGGTAGAAAGGGATATACGCCTTGATCTGACAGATGAGGAAAACCCCGTAGGTGTTCTGAAATTAGGTGTGTCGGAATCTCTCTGCATAAGCCGTTTCCCCAAGATCCTTATGGAGTATAATAAGCTAAATCCCGGGACAGAGATACGGATACAGTTTGTTACCCACGAATTTATACCGGAACTTCTGCAAAAGGGAGAGCTGGATATGGTTTATACTCTTAATCCTTTAATAGAGGACGACCGGATTATGATCCTGCACAAAAAAAGCGAAAGGCTGGGTTTCTATGTGTCACCTGATCATCCCATGGCCGGTAAAACTATCAGCGAGGAGAAACTGAGGGATGTGCCGCTTTTACTGACAGGACATAACTGTAATTTCAGACACATGTTGATTTCTGACCTTGAGGATTATGGTATCCGGCCGAATATTGCGCTGGAAACCAGCAGCAAGGAAATACTGAAACAGTTTGCAGTTAATGGTCTGGGTGTGGCGTTCATACCGGATATGACAGCTGAAAATGAGATAAAGGACGGCAGGCTTAAACGCCTCAGATGGAAGGGTACTGATTTTCCGGTTTATTCCCAGGTGCTGATCCATAAAGATAAGCATCGGAACAGGGCAATCAGCGGTTTGGCTGACATTATTAAGAAAGCCGGGGAAATTACGGATAAGGAAACTAATTGAACATACATATTTTATGGAGGGGAAAGTATTATGGTATTAAGGGATTTCAGACAGGAAGATGCACCGGTCGTAGCCGGCTGGCTTCGGTCGGAGGAAGAATTATATAAATGGTCTGCCGACAGGTTTAACAAATATCCTCTTTCGGGAGACGATATAAACGAAAATTATTCACCGCAGATGGGAACGGGGCGGTTTATTCCTCTTACAGCAGTGGATGATAATGGAGATGTCGCCGGCCATTTTATCATTAGATATCCGAAAGCGGATGATGACAGTTCTGTCCGTTTTGGTTTTGTTATAGTGGATCCCTCTATCAGGGGCAAAGGATACGGCAAAGAAATGCTCAGACTTGGAATAGAGTATGTAAAGGCACACCTTTCCGTCTCACGGATCGATTTAGGCGTATTCGAGAATAATGCGGGGGCAAAGCACTGCTATGAAGCTGTGGGCTTCCGTGAGTATGGCAGGCGGGAATGTGAAATGCCGATAGGCAGCTGGAATTGTATCGACATGGAATTATTCATTAAAAAGCAGCTTGAAACGGAGCGGCTGATACTGCGGCGCTGGAATGAAAATGATGCAGAAGATCTGTATAAATATGCTTCCGACCCTGAGGTGGGGCCGGTTGCAGGGTGGCCGGCGCATCAGAGCATTGATGAGAGCAGAAATGTGATAAAGAATGTCCTGAATGGCAGGGAAGCATATGCTATATGCCTGAAAGAGGACGGAAAGGCTATTGGTACCATAGAGTTAAAGCTTAATGGACATACGTATTTGACGAAGCGGGATGATGAGTGTGAACTGGGGTACTGGCTTGGCAAGCCCTTCTGGGGGAAGGGCATTATGCCGGAAGCTACCGGGGAAATGCTTAGACATGCTTTTGAGGACTGCGGTATGCAGAAGGTGTGGATCGGTTATTACGATGGCAATGCAAAGTCAAGACGAGTTCAGGAAAAATGCGGCTTCAGGTATCAGTGGAAGACTGAAAATGTGGATGTTCCGTTGCTTAATGAGAAACGTACGGAGCATGTAAGCTTATTGACAAAGGAAGACTGGGAAAACAAAGCTAAATTTGAATCAAAGCAATTTTACCACTAATCCTTCTTAAATTATTATATAATAAATATAAGTAGATTTTTTTGCCGCTGAATGCGGTTTGTTTACTTGCCTGGCGGTAGGCAGGTTAATTTGACTTATGAACCATTTATTTGGACATGGGGGTAAAGGTATGGAAGATAATATTTCCAATTCAGAACAGTTTTCAAAATTATTTGAGGAATTGGTCTCTGAAATGGCTGTAGTTAGCAGTGAGCAGATAGATGTGGGAATGGTTCAGGATACGTTAAACCGGCTGGCTGCAATGCTCAGGCTTTCAAAAGGGGTTACGCATGTGTACTCGAGCCCTGCTGATGAAAAGATGGAACGCGGGGAAACCATTATCAGCTACGATAACGGCAGGAACGGCAGACCTGTCCATACAGTTCGTATAGAGACCAGCCTTATGTCCATTACCACAATGACGGTATATATGGCTGATGACGAGCCGGACCTTACAGAAGAAGAACTTGCAAAACTTGACCTTGTCATGCGTACGGCCCTTGTCTTTATCAGCCGCAACAGGCTGCAGGATATAGCGTACCAGTTCGCTTTCTATGATGATCAGGGGTACAGGAGCATCCGGAGCTTTTTTAAATATCTGGCATGGAATGGGAAGCCCGGAGCTTTTGACGGAATGGTGGCCGCTAATTATAATTTCAGGCATTTTTCACTTGTCAATGATAAATACGGACGGGATGCAGGTGACCGTGTACTCAGGAATCATTACGATCACACTCAAAAACTTATAGGAAAAAACGGAACTATCTGCAGGTTGGGGGGAGACAATTTTATATGTATTTTCCCCAGGGAAAAGCTTGAAATACTTATGGAATATTTTAGGCATGCGGATGTGATTTATGACACTGAGGGCCACACCGTGCCTGTTTCGGCATATGTAGGTGTGTTTATGATTCCGGAGGGGTATACAGTAACAGAACCGAACTCTATAATGGGCAAGGTAATGCTTGCATACCGCGTGGCACAGTCGGGAGTTAATGACCACATTGTTTATTACGATGACAGCCTGATGGAAGGCAAAGACCGGGCAATGCGTATACAGCAGCAGTTCCCCGACTCACTTAAGAAGAAGGAATTCAGGGTATTTTTCCAGCCTAAGGTGAATGTCGTAACCGGAGAGATCCGGGGGGCAGAGGCGCTTAGCCGCTGGTTCAGGGATGGCAATATAGTGCCGCCCATGGAGTTCATTCCTGTGCTGGAGCGCAGCAGCGATATCTGCATGCTGGATTTCTATGTCCTTGACCAGGTGTGCGTCTATATCCGGAAATGGCTTGATGAAGGCAGAAACGTGGTACGTACTTCTGTCAATTTTTCAAGAAAGCATATAGTAAATGAGCAGCTTCATGAGGATATACTGGGTATCATTGACAGACACCGGATTCCTCATGAGCTTATAGAAATTGAGCTTACCGAGACCACAACGGACGTGGAATTCCGTGCATTGCAGCGTATAGTGAACGGACTTCAGAAAGAAGGCGTATGCACATCAGTGGATGATTTCGGAATGGGATATTCGTCACTTAACCTTATCCGTGTCATTCCCTGGAATGTGCTCAAGGTTGACCGCTGCTTTCTGCCTCTTGGGGACGAAAAAACAAACAGTGTAAATAACATAATGTTTAAGAATGTTATAACAATGGCAAGGGAAATGGGTCTGGAAACCATTGTGGAAGGCGTAGAGACAAAGGAACAGCTTCAGCTGTTAAGGGATAATAACTGCGATTTGGCGCAAGGCTTCTTTTTTGATAAGCCGCTGCCGGTGGAGGAATTCGAAAAAAGACTTGATACATATAAATATATAATCGAGATATAATAATCGTTTAGTGAGCGAGGAATTATGAAAAACTTGAAAACATGGCAGATGGCCCTGTTTGTTGCGGTGTGCATCTGCCTGAATGTGGGCGGTAAGCTTCTGGCTGTAACTTTTGAGCTGCCTTTGTGGGCGGATTCTTTCGGAACTGTTCTGTGTGCATATGTGGCGGGACCGGTGTGCGGAGCAATGGTAGGTTTTGCCGGGAATATTGCATATGGTGCCGTGAATTATCTTTCTGTAGTTTATTCCATTACAAGTATCGCATTGGCAGTTATTGTGGGAATAGCTGCCCGTCATCACTGGTTTGACCGCTTTTATGGTTTTATGAAAGCTGCTTCCCTGGCAATGATTACTGCCCTTGTAGTGTCAGTGCCGGTGGATATGCTATTAGGCGGAGGCTACACCGGAAACAAATGGGGTGACGGTGTTGTAGAGTATTTTCTGGACAAAGGGTGGTCGCCTGTTTTATGCTGCATTCTGGGACAGCTGGCAATAGAGTTTGCGGATAAGGTGCTGACTATTGCGGCTATATATGTTCTTATCATCGTCCGCAGGCTTAATGAGGACAGGATCAAGGAAGAAAAAAAGATGCAGGGAAATGCTGCCGGAAAGGCAGTTATGTTTCTCGCAGCTTTAGGATTAGCTCTTGGCACTCCGGCCAGGGCTGAGGCAGCTTCAACGTCGGATACGTCATCAGAAACAACGGATTATAATGATTACGTCCAGAATGTGTACAGCAGCAACAACGGCTTGCCCTGCGGCGAGGCTAATGATATCGCACAGACCAATGACGGTGTCTTGTGGATAGGGACATATGCAGGTCTTTATCGTTACAACGGGCGTGAGTTCCGCTGGGTAGACGAATACGAGTCCGTAAAGAATGTAAACTGTCTTTATGTGGATGAGGAGGGAAGGATGTGGATCGGTACCAATGACAGCGGCCTGTCCATTGTTATCCGTGAAGAGATGGTAAATGTCCTGGACCAGTCAAGCGGGCTCCCTTCGAATTCAGTGAAAAGCATAATCAGTTCATCTGACGGCTACTATTATGTAGGTACTACCGGCAGCATGCAGGTGATCGTGATGAATAATGGCATGAAGGTGGTAAACACACTGGATGAGATAAACTATGCCGACAGCATTACGGCTGACAAGTATGGCCATGTTGCGGCAATAGGCTCTGATGGATGTCTGTTTCTGCTTCAGAATGGAAAGATCCGCAATTCTCTCCGTCTGTCTGAAGGCGAGGAAATGTTCAACTGCTGCACTTTTGCACCCGACGGAACCCTGATGGTGGGAACCACTACGAACCATATCTATAGTTATAATATTTCCAGGGAAGAGTTCAACAAACTGGATTCCGTAGAATGTGAAGGTATCAACAGTATAAACAACCTGAATTATATAAATGACGGAACCTTGTTCATATCCACAGACAGTGGTATATCATACATTGACAGCGCAGGCTACCATCATGTAAATACAAATGATTTCAATAATTCTATAGACAACATGCTTTATGATTATCAGGGAAATCTCTGGTTTACATCATCAAGGCTTGGGCTCTTAAGACTGGCAAAATCCCCATTTAAGGATATATATGGATCCATCGGCATGGAACGGCAGGTGGTCAATGCCGTTGTTGCATGGAACGGCTGTTATTATATCGGTACTGATGAAGGTCTGGATATCGTGGATGGAGCACGGCGCAAAGAAATCAATAATGAACTGACGTCTGAACTCAAAGGCAAGCGTATCCGCTGTATGTATGTGGACGGAAACGACCATCTGTGGGTATGTACCTATGGCAGCGGTCTTTTGGAAATTGATCCTGACGGGGAAAAATGGGAATACAATGCTGAAAACGGAAGCTTCGGAAACCGTGCAAGGATCGTGACGGGACTTTCTGATGGAACTATCATGGCGGCAGGTGATTCCGGTATTAGCTATATCAAGAATCATAAGATAGTTCAGACTATCCGGAATGAAGAAGGTGTGATAAATTCCATGATACTTACCCTTACGGAGAGAAATGATGGCACGATCCTGGCAGGTACTGACGGTGACGGTCTGGCTATGCTTAAGGATGGTCAGGTAGTCAGGCTGTTGACCACTGAAGATGGACTTAGCAGTGACGTCATACTGCGTACTATTAAGGATCCGAAATCGGAGGGAGTGTTCGTAGTAACCAGTAACAGTCTGTGTTACCTCGAACCGGATGGGAAAATTCGTGTATTGGATAAATTCCCGTATTTCAATAATTACGATATATGGGTTAAGGATGAAGATACACTTTTCGTAATGTCAAGTGCGGGAATATATGTAGTTGAAAGGGACGAGCTGGTAGCCGGTGGTGATATTGCATGGGAACTCCTGGATGCAAGAAGGGGATTAGGTACTTCACTGACTGCCAATTCCTGGAATTATTACAACGGAAGCGGAGAACTCCTGCTTCCCTGTGATACAGGTGTATACAGTATAGATGTTGAAAAATACAACAGTGATGTCAGGTCATACAGGATGCAGCTGGCATCTGTTAAGCTTGACGGTGTTGTACAGCCGCCTGTGCGTATGGGTGCCATTACGGTGGGCCGGGGTGTCAACCGCGTGGAAATGTCTCCGGAGATACTGAATTATACTATTCAGGAGCCTAATGTGGGTTATTATCTGGAAGGCTATGATTCACAGTGGACCATAGAGCCACAGAACAGCCTCAGCAATATCATTTATGTCAATCTTCCTGCAGGCAATTATACATTTCATCTGGCAATCTTTGACAGTTCAGGCGATCATATACTGGAGGAGAGAAAATTTGAGCTGGTAAAAGAAGGCGAGATATATGAACAGCCCGGATTTATAATCTATATGCTGGCGATTCTTTCCATGCTGATGATATGGTTTACCTGGTTCATGGTGCAGAGGCAGATCAACGCCCAGCAGATAAAGCTGAATATGGCCAATGAGACCGTCATGGCTATAGCGAATGCGGTTGATGCCAAGGATGTGCGTACGCATCAGCATTCCGTTCGCGTAGCGGAGTATGCGGTGCTTATAGCGGAAGAGATGCACTGCTTTAAATGGTGGCGTCGGAAAAAAGACCTGTCCAACCTGCAGAAAGCTGCCCAGATGCATGACATAGGCAAAATAGCCGTTCCGGACAGCGTGCTTAACAAAGTGGGAAGGCTGACGGATGAAGAATATGCACAGATGAAGTCGCATGTTATCAAGGGTGCAGAGATACTGAAGGACTTTACCTTGGTAGAACATGTTGAGGATGGTACCCGCTTTCACCATGAACGCTATGATGGTAAGGGATATCCTGATGGACTGGAAGGAGAGAACATTCCGCTTTTCGGTCGCATTATCAGCGTGGCGGATACTTTTGATGCAATGACATCAAACCGCGTATATCGTAATCACATGGACACGGATTATGTAATGAATGAAATGAAACGCGGAAGGGGAACACAGTTCGATCCTGAAGCACTGGATGCTTTCCTGCGCCTGGTAGAGAGAGGCGTAATAAACCTTGATGAAATCTACGCTCAGAAGCGTGCGGAGATACAGCAGGCTGATCCTAAGGCACAGGAAGAGCTTGCGCGCCGCGTGGAAGAAGATAAAAAAATCCAGGAAGCGGATATGAAGGGGGATACCGGGAATGCCTCTGAGGATGGAGGGAAAAAGGAATGAAACGAGCATATATAGTGACTGCTTTGACATGTATAATAATGATGGCGGTTTTTATAGGAGGATTCAGGCTTCTCAATCTGTCCGGGGGAAAAGACCATCTTAAGGTAGGGTTTATATATGATAACGATGAGAGCACGCCTTACACTTACAATTTTTCCCTTGCAAAGGATGCATTAGAGAAGAAGTATGGCGAAAAGGTGGAGATACTAACATGCAGCAACGTGCTGGACGATGAGATGGAGGAGCCTTTGCGAGAGCTGGCCGGTGAGGGCTGCGATATCATATTTTTCAACGGATACAGTGAAAGGGTAATGGAGCTGGCACCCGAATACCCCGCTACGGAGTTCTGTCAGGCATCCTATATGGATATGAGCGGAGTTACAGTGCCAGAGAATTACCACACTTTTAAGGGCGAGGCATACCAGGGAAGGTATACAAGCGGAATAGCTGCAGGTATGAAGATCAAGCAGATGATTACGGAGGGGGTTATTTCAGGAGATCAGGCTGTTGTGGGTTTTGTTGCCGCATTCCCTAATGCGGAGGTTATTTCGGGGTATACGGCTTTTCTGATGGGGGTCCGTTCCGTTGTGCCCCAGGCTGTTATGAAAGTAAGCTATACAGGAACCTGGAGCAGCTATGCACGGGAGAAGAGTGCGGCTGAAGATCTTATAGATGAAGGGTGTGTGATCATTTCCCAGCATACGGATACCATAGGGCCGGCTATTGCGTGTGAGGAAGCATCGGAGAAAAAAACTAAAGTATATTTTGTGGGCTGGAGCCAGAGCATGTCAGAAGTGGCACCGGGAACATCACTTGTCACAGCAAGGATATGCTGGGAGCCTTATGTGCTTTCCGCAGTGGATTCCCTTATGATGAACAAGAAGATCGAGGCAGGAATTTCCGGGAATGTTCACGGAAATGATGCATTTGCCGGATTTGACAAAGGCTGGGTGGAGATGATAGACCTTAACCTTCCGGTGGCCGCACCGGGAACACAGGAAGCAATGGATGCGGCGATAGACAGGTTTAAGCGCGGAGAGGTAGATTTTGTGTTTAAGGGCGAGTATACAGGCGTTTCACAGTCTGACCCGTCTAAAACCATAGATCTGAGGAACGGCTATGTGGAGAATGAGAATACATCTCATCCATTGTTTGATTATGTCCTTTCTGATGTCATAACTATTATGGAGTGAGTCACTGCACTAATGAAAGGTGTGCTATGGGAACGTTAAAAAATGTGCATTATGATGCATTTATCAGTTACCGGCATTCGGAACTGGATGATTTTGTTGCAGGCAGGCTGCACAAAAAGATTGAAAATTTTAAAATTCCTAAGGTAATAAAGGATAAAACAGAACACGGGAAAAAAGGAATTGAAAGAGTTTTTCGTGATGTGGAAGAGCTTCCTTTATCGGATGATCTTTCAGAGTCCATTACGAATGCCCTGAACAATTCCGATTTTTTTATTGCTGTCTGTACGCCGCGTTATATCGAATCAAAGTGGTGTATGAAAGAGCTGGAGGTGTTTCTTCAGAATCATGACAGGGATCATGTGCTGCTTGTCCTTGCAGAGGGGGAGCCGGATGAATCTTTTCCGGAAATCCTTACCTTTGAAGATGTCAGTCTGACGGATGAAACCGGAAGCATTATTACCGAACGCAAGGAAAAGGAACCGCTGGCAGCTGATACAAGAGGGAATGCCAGAAAAGAAATAACAAAGGCGATAGATACAGCGGTAATAAAGCTTTGCGCGGCAATACTGGGGCTTAATTATGACGATTTAAAGCAGCGACACCACGAAGCAGTGGTCAGGAAGATGACTTTCACAGTAGGGGGGATAAGCCTTGCAATCCTGATCTTTGCTATATTTGCAACTATCACGCTGGTGATGATAGGACGGAGAAATATTCTTATTGAAGAACAGTACAAAGAGCTTGAGGGGCTTTACTCGGGGAGCATGGTGTCCGTCGCCGAAGATCTTATGGCTGAAGGCAGACGTATGGATGCCATATATGTATTAAGAAGCGTGCTTCCTGAAGATGCCGGTGATGGATACAATGCGGACGCCGTAAACTGCCTTACAATGATACTTGGAGTTTATGGAACCGGTGAACGGCATTTTCCGGTTAAAACATATGACACCAGGTCGATAGTTTTGGATTACGGTGTTTCAGATGAAGGAAGGTATATCTGGGTCAGTGACGCCCTTGGCATGTATGTATTTGATGTTCAAAGCGGCGAAAAAATAATGGATATCAGCAGAAGTGGCAGCGGAGCTTTTACTGCTGCTTTCTGCGGGGAGAAAGGGCTGGTGGTTGTTGACGGAACAGAGGCATATTACTATGCCGTTTTTGATGAAAATGGCATTTTCATGGAAGATGTCAGCATGCTTAACGGATGCTTTTCTTCTACAGATGCAGATATGGCATTTATCTTATGTGAAAATGAACTGACAGGAATTGATGGTGAAGGAAATATAGTATGCAGGATCAGCCTGAAAGACCTGTTTGAGTATACATTACTATCTGAGGGCAGGATGTCTTTCGATTCGGGAAGGCTGTGCCTGAGCTTTTGTGATGGGAAGGCTTACTATGTTCTGGTGGCAGATGAATATACCGGAGAAATCTGCTGGGCCGATAAGAACCTTGGGGACAGAATGGTATGTGCATTTCTGGATGCGGATACGCTCTATATTTCAGCGGCAGGGTATTACGATGATGATTACAAAGAAATTACTGATATCCGTGCGCTGGATATTGAAACCGGTGAAGAATTATGGATGAAAAAAATGATGGATTTTTATGCTACGGATTATGTGCTGGGCGAAGAATATATATATATGCTTGAATTCAATACAGTATATATAATCGATAAAAGTACCGGTGAATCTACCGGACACTGCTCAGCAAACAACTACATAATGCGGGGGTGGTATGAAGACGGCGGGCTCTTTTTCGTGACAATGGATGGCAATATCAATTCTTATTATGATGCCAATAACTGCTATGATATTTCAGATTATTACTATGCAATGTATGACAATAGCAGGAGGGGGAGCAATACGGTATGGTACGATAATGCGGTTTGGTGCAATGGCAGACTGTTTTTACTTCCAAATCTAGCTAATTATGTTGTTAAGTATGAAAAGGTTGAAAATGAGAATGCTGTTGTGTTGTCCGATTTTGAAGAAAAAGTAAGGGATTATATTCCTGCTTCGGCTGAAGACTTGGGTGTTGAGGGGGTAACAGCCGAGTTAGTCTACGATTCATTTTACTCAGATGATGGGAAATATATTCTGGTATGTAATTCAAACAGATCTTTGCAGATCATAGATGTGGAGAGCAAGAGTGTTGTCTCAACCCTGCCGTCATATACCCAGTATTATTCCGGTTTATGTTACAGCGATATTACCGGTGGTTATTATATCGATACATACTCCGGTTCATATCTGCTTAATGATGATTTTAAAGTGTATGCAACGATATCGCATATAGCGGATGAGCGGGATGGCAGATTAGTTGTTCAGGGGGATCGTTTAGATTATTACAGTATGTCATTTGTTTCCTATGATGAACTGATCAGGATTACGGATGATATACTAAAAGACTATGAGCCAGATGATGATCTGAAGGCAAAATATGGCTTAAGGAATGTGTCAGGGATGGGGGATTTTTGAAACTGCAGATGAAAAACGGTTTTATTCAATATAAACACATAGGGGTGTTTATGGTCATGTGCGGTATGGTAGTGCTTGTATCCTGTTCAAAAAAAGTTGACGGATCCATCCCGGAGGAACCTGTTGAGGTCGTAGAATTGAACCTGGGCGGGGACAACGATGATAGAATGCCCGAAGCTAATGCAACTTATGATAGAAATTCTGGAAACGTGGAGATGCCTGAAGATGATGAGACTGTGGATTCCGGAGATATTTCCGGTGCTCCGGATGACGGTCAGACTTACGTGACATCAGATAAAGATGTTCAGAATATGATCAATCACATGGTGATGAATTACGGTACATACGGTTCCAAGGCTGACGATACGGTAAACGAACTGCTTGTCAGGATGGAGGAAAAGGATCCTATAGCAGCTGATCGGTGGGGCCGGATTATGACCTTGTGGAAATCTACCGATAATGATTTGGAATTAAATTATGATGTGCTTCCCGATGGACTTAAGGACACTGACGAACTCTGTCTTGTGGTACTGGGATTTCAGTTGAAGGCTGATGGCACAATGAAGGATGAGCTGATACAGCGTTTAAAAGTTGCTCTTGCAAGTGCGGAAAAATACCCGAATTCATATATACTCTGTACAGGCGGCGGTACGGCTGCAGGCAACGCAGCTGCAACGGAGGCAGGACAGATGGCAAAATGGCTGTTGGAGAATGGTATAAATGAAGACCGTATCATAGTGGAGAACAGATCCAGGACCACGCCGGAGAATGCTATTTTTTCTTATAAGATACTGCGCAGGGATTATCCACAGGTGAATCAGATTGCTATAATATCCAGTGACTATCATATTGCCACGGGTGTTCTTTTATTTGGGGCTGAGACCATACTTGGTGCTGATGAGAACGGCAGAGAAAAGATAGAAATAGTATCCAATGCGGCGTGGGGTGCACCGAGCGGGTATCTTGCAGACTGGTTTAAGGCAGGCTCACTGGTGGAAATATCAGGTGACAGCAGTACGGCATATGCTATTTACTATAGCGGTTATAGCGTAGATGATCTGCCGCCGCTGAAGGAATAAGTGGGTGTGAGCTTAGCTGTTTTAAAGTTGCCCGAAGAAATTAATGTCACGGGCGTACAGAAGAATGAATTTGACGCAATCTTGAGAAATTAGATTCCCTATGGTATCATTACAAGCTGTAAATATTTAAAGAGTAGAGGATCTTAAGGAAGGGAATGTGTTTTCTTTCGGAAAGTGGCAGAAAATGCTGCAGAAAGGTGAAGAATGAGAAAGACAAAGATCATTTGTACAATAGGACCGGCGAGTGAAAGCCCGGAAATGCTGGAAAAACTCTGTCTTGCAGGCATGAATGTGGCAAGGCTTAATTTTTCCCATGGTTCACATGAAGAGCATAAGGAGAGGATCAAGAATATAAGGGAAGTCAGCAGCAGGCTGAAGCTTCCTATCGCAATATTACTGGATACCAAGGGACCTGAGTTCAGGATAAAGACTTTTGCTGATGGCAAGATAACGCTGAAAGCAGGAGATAAGTTTACATTCAGGGGAAATGACAGCATAGGAGACCAGACCGGCGTGTCCGTAAGCTTTGAAGGGCTGGCGCATGATGTGGCGCCCGGAGATCATATACTGGTTGCTAACGGTCTGATGGACTTTGTTGTTTATGAGATTGTTGGGGATGATGTGGTATGTACTGCACAGAACGACGGAAATCTTTCTGACAGGAAGAGCATGAATTTCCCCGGCAAGATTATGAGCACTGAATTTTTAAGCGAGCAGGATAAGGCGGATATCTTATTCGGAATAGAGCAGGAAGTAGACTTCATAGCTTGTTCATTCGTATCCAGGGCACAGGACCTTAAGGATGTTCATGCATTCCTTGATGAACATGGCTCACCTGATATCGAGCTTATTGCAAAGATAGAAAACCAGCCCGGAATAGACAATATAGAAGAAATCTGTGAGCAGTGTTCCGGCATAATGATCGGACGCGGCGACATGGGTGTTGAGATTGCACCGGAAAGGCTTCCGGCTGTACAGAAGAGCCTGATTACAAAGTGCAGGCTCTTGGGAAAACGTGTCATAACTGCAACAGAGATGCTTGAGTCTATGATATCGTCACCCAGGCCTACCAGGGCAGAAGTTTCTGATGTGGCAAATGCTGTTTATGACGGTACATCTGCTGTAATGCTTTCCGGCGAGACTGCTGCAGGTAAATATCCCGAGCAGGCAGCAAGGATGATGGCTTCCATTGCTGAAGCTACCGAAAACGAAATCCATTACGGCAAGAGATTCTATAATTACTCATTCGAGATGAAGAACAATGTTGACTGCATTTCCCATGCGGTCTGCGGAATGGCAATTGATGTTGATGCAAAGGCCATAGCAGTATGTTCTATATCAGGTATAACAGTAATGATGGTTTCCAGGTTCAGATGTCCCGTGGACATAGTCGGCATCACCACCAATGAGAGAAGCTATAGAAGGCTTGCGCTTTCATGGGGGGTTACTCCGGTACTATGCGAGAAGTTTGAATCAACGGATGTGCTTTTCTATTTCGCACAGAAGACTGCCGTCGATGTCATGGGACTTAACCCCGGTGACAATGTGGTAATAACCGGCGGAATGATCAACGGTACATCGGGTAATACAAACCTGATCAAGATTGCTACAGTGTAATAATACATATCAATAAAAGGAGGCCTGAATGAAAAAGAACGATCTCTCAAAACTGCTTTCTGAGAATGCATATCCCGGACGGGGTATCGTTATAGGAAGGAGCGCTGACGGAAAATATGCGGTGACAGCATATTTTATTATGGGAAGGAGCGTTAACAGCCGCAACAGGGTATTCGTAGAGGATGGCGAAGGAATACGTACCCAGGCTTTTGATCCTTCCAAAATGGAAGATCCTCATCTCATAATCTACTCTCCTGTAAGAGTACTTGGTAATAAGACCATTGTTACAAACGGTGACCAGACAGATACCATATATGATCTTATGGATAATCAGCAGACCTTCGAGCAGGCACTGCGCACCAGGGAGTTTGAGGATGATGCACCTAATTATACCCCCAGGATTTCCGGTATCATGCACATAGAGAACGGCGAATATAATTTCGCTATGTCCATTCTTAAGACGGACGATGGAGATGCTGATTCCTGTGAGCGTTTTACTTTTGCATACAGCAATCCCAGGAGCGGAGCAGGCAGGTTTATCCATACTTATATGGGAGACGGAAATCCCCTTCCTTCCTTTGAAGGTGAGCCTGAGCTGGTCAGCATTGAGGGCGGCATCGATACATTTACTGATAACGTATGGAACTCTCTTAACGAGGATAATAAGGTTTCACTTTTCGTAAGGTTTATCGACATCGAAACCGGGAAATATGAAACAAGGATAATAAATAAGAACGTTTGAAAACAGGAGGATCTTTTCATGAAAGAACTGGAACTAAAGTATGGATGCAACCCCAATCAGAAGCCTTCAAAGATTTTTGTGAACAATGGAAGCGAGCTTCCTATTGAGGTACTGAACGGAAAGCCTGGGTATATCAATTTTATGGATGCGCTCAACGGTTGGCAGCTTGTTAAGGAACTGAAGGCTGCTACAGACCTGCCTGCAGCAACATCCTTTAAGCATGTTTCACCTGCCGGTGCAGCAGTGGGCATAGAGCTGGACGATACACTGAAGCAGATCTATTTCGTGGATGAGAAGGCAGAACTGTCACCTCTGGCATGTGCATATGCAAGGGCAAGGGGCGCAGACAGAATGTCATCTTTTGGTGACTATATTGCTCTTTCTGATGTATGTGATGTGGCTACGGCGAAGCTTATCAAGCCTGAGGTATCAGACGGAATAATCGCGCCGGGATATGAGCCCGAGGCACTTGAGATACTTAAGTCCAAAAAGAGGGGCCTTTACAATGTGGTTAAGATAGATCCGGACTATAAGCCCGAGCCTATCGAGCACAAGGATGTTTTCGGTATCACATTCGAGCAGGGCAGAAACGAGTATAAGATCGATAAGTCCCTTCTTGAGAATATCGTTACCAAGAATAAGGAACTGCCCGAGATAGCAAAAATTGACCTTGTAATAGCTCTTATCACCCTTAAATATACACAGTCCAATTCTGTATGCTATACAAAGGGAGGACAGGCAATAGGCATAGGTGCGGGCCAGCAGTCCAGAATACACTGCACAAGGCTTGCGGGGTCAAAGGCTGACAACTGGCTGCTTCGTCAGTCACCGAAGGTTCTTGGGCTTAAGTTTGTGGAAGGCATAAGCCGTGCAGACAGGGACAATTCCATAGACCTGTATATCGGCGATGATTATATGGATGTTCTTGCGGACGGAGCATGGCAGAAAGTTTTCGCAGAGAAACCTGAAATCTATACCAAGGAAGAAAAGCAGGTATGGCTTTCACAGGCTACTGATGTAGCGCTGGGATCCGATGCTTTCTTCCCCTTCTCTGACAATATTGAGCGTGCTTACAAGAGCGGCGTAAAGTATGTGGCAGAGCCCGGCGGATCAAAGAGGGATGATGCGGTTATCGAGGCAGCAGACAAGCTGGATATGGTAATGGCATTTACCGGCATGAGACTTTTCCATCATTGATCTTGTGATCATGGAGACGCTGCACACCGAACTTCCGGATATGGAATGCTGTGAGCTCTGTCCGCGAAAGTGCTCGGTGGACAGACGGTCAGGCAGCAGTTCACTAAAGACCGGTGTCTGCGGTCAGACAGATAAAATAAAAATTGCTAGGGCTGCTCTTCACTATTGGGAGGAGCCCTGCATATCAGGAAAAAACGGCTCAGGAGCCGTTTTTTTCAGTGGATGTTCCCTTAAGTGTGTTTTCTGCCAGAACCGGGAAATATCGGCTGAAGGCTTTGGCAGAGAGATAAGCGTGGAGCGGCTTGGCGAGATATTTCTTGAGCTTCAGGAAAAGGGCGCAGAAAATATCAATCTTGTAACTCCGTCTCATTTTATTCCCCGGATACGGGCGGCACTTGACCTTGTACATGAAGCACTGAAGCTGCCTGTTGTCTATAATTCTTCCGGATATGAAAGTGTGGAAAGTCTGAAGCTTCTGGAAGGGTATGTAGATATATACCTGCCGGATTTTAAATATGCAGATAAGGGACTGGCGGCGGAATTGTCAAAGGCTGGCAATTATCCGGAGTGTTCTATATCGGCCATTGATGAAATGGTAAGGCAGGTTTCTGAAAAGCAGACGGAGGGGTTCCATACCGAGGGAATATGTTCTTTTGATGACAGGGGAATGATGCGTCGGGGCGTGATCATAAGGCATCTGGTGCTGCCGGGACATGTGCGTAATTCAAAGGATGTACTGAATCTGTTATATGAAAGATATAACAATAAACTTTACTACAGTATAATGAACCAGTATACACCGCCTAGTGACAAAGTGATCCTGAATGCTTTATCCGGAGAACACCCCGAACTTACCAGAAAGGTTACCAAGAGGGAATACGAAAAAGTGATAGACTATGCTCTATCGTTGGGAATCACAAAGGCATACATACAGGAAGGAGATACTGCCAGTGAAAGCTTTATCCCGATATTTGACCTGGATGGAGTATAGTTCTTACTGCGATTGCCCACACCGTATAGACTCGCCTGACGGTGTAAAGTGAGCTATCGGTGTGGGAGGTTCCTTAATACATCTCCCCCATATTCCTTAATATCAGTTTCCGTCCAATGATTACAGCGGGTATATCTATTACGATCAGTCCCGCCAGAACAAGGATGCGTTCAGTCTCTATCCCGATGGGTGTGAATTCGAATAAAAGAAATGCAAAAGCACATACAAATACTGCAATCACCATTGCTATGGCCATGTTGAAGAAATTGTTGAGATTTCCCCTCAGGGCGCTGTATTCGTCGGACCAGTCAGTGTAAGGGGCTGAACTGTCCATGTACAGGCCTATTACTATGGTGAGCATAATGGCAAAAACGGAAAGTACACAGTAATATACAGTTTCTGCCGGCGATACTCCGATATAAAATGCTGTAACCAGTATGGTCATTATAAGCGACAGGCTGGTGGGGATCAGTGCGATAAGTGATTTTGCCAGCAGTTGGCTCCCTAAATCCATGGGCAGGTATTTGATAAGGTCCGTGTGCTGACCTTCTCTTGTGAATGCCGTGGATGCAAGGGAATTCATTGCCGTGGCAATAAAGGAAACTGCAATAACTGCGATGAGCAGTATGAGCTCTACCCTGGGATAACCGCCGTCACGATACAGCTCTATGAAATAGCTGAGGGTGGCGTTATTTCCACTGGTGAAGAGCAGTATGAATATTCCTATGGGCCAGAGCAGGTTTATCCATATGCAGTTTGACGCATAGGCCCTTGTGCGGAGCAGGGTTTTTATTTCTTTTTTCAGGTAGGATACAAGGGGGGACTGAACCTTGAACAGTTTCCTTTCGATTTCGGAGTGGGTTCTTTTTGCGCCGAGGGCAGCTGCAGCATAGAGGCATGATGGATAAAGCAGGGAGCCTATGGTTAGCATTATTAAAAGTGCGGCCAGATTAAGCACCAGGTAAAGCAGCAGGAATAAAATATTTCCTGTTTCTATGGCTTTGCAGAGTATAGGCGTAGTGAAGAATATGCCGTTGCATACAGTCATGAAAAGATTGTCGTTTCCGGCCAGTGAGTCCATATAGTTTTCTACCGAGATGCCTCCCAGGCCGTTAAAGGAAGCAAGGAACAGGAATATGAAAAGCAGCAGGAATATGTATGCTGACCTGTGAAAGATCTTTTTGTTGTGAACATTTTTAAGCAATGCCATAAGGATAAAACTTATTAAAGCACAGTAGACAAGAGGCAGCATAGGCATAAGTACGGTGCCGCAGAGACCGGCCAGAATGGCAACTATCATGCCGGGACCGAGCCTGGTGAAACGACCGCCGGCAGCGATAAAGTATCCGACAAAGACTGAAAAAAGTATCAGGAATTCCATTATGCTTTCCGCTACATATGTGTGGAAAAATTTTCCCTTCAGTATTTCAATAGGCTTAAAAGGAAGTGTTACCAGGTATTCAAGGTCAGCTGAAAAGAACAAAACATTGAATATTACAAGCAGCGAAAAAACCATGGAAAAAGCCGACATTATATGTAAGAGTGAAATAAGACCGTTAGTCATGGCTCCCTGATTTACTGTGCCGTTTATGCCAACCAGTCCTTCTGTGCTTATCATTGACTGGGTAAGCATATTACTGATGATACCCATGGCTATACAGCAGGGGAGCATTATGCAGGTTACGGCGATGATGCCAAAAGAAAGGTAGATCCTTCCTTTTGTACCTTCTGACGGAAGGGACATTTCTGAGCTTTTCATAAGGGTACTGTATAAGGTACCTGCGGCTGAATTTTTCAAGTCTGTTCCTCCTGTGCTTATTCGTGCTTATAATCGATCATGTCGAGGAATGTGTTTTCCAGGTCTTTACCGGGGTGGGCTGCTTCAAGGTCCTCAACTGTTCCCTGATACAGTTCCTTTCCGTGGTTGATTATCAGAATGTGGTCGCAGAGCTTTTCGGCAACTTCCAGCACATGGGTGGAAAAAAGTACGCAGTTCCCTTTGGCTGCATGCTCTCTCATCAGGTTTTTCAACTCGTATGCGGCAGCAGGGTCCAGACCTGTCATGGGCTCATCAAGTATCCAGGCAGGCGGATTATGTGTCAGTGCCGCGATTATCATAAGTTTCTGTCTCATGCCGTGGGAATATTCACGCATGGGTAATTTTAATGAATCGGTCATTCCGAAGCGGTCTGCAAGATCGATGACCCGGTCAGCACGCTCATTACTGTCTATCTTGTATACATCAGCTATGAAATTAATGTATTCCAGTCCTGTGAGCTGAAGCAGAACATCTGGATTATCTGCAACATAGGCAAATGAATTTTTGGCCTCTAAAGGATTCTTAACAATGTCAAAGCCGTTTATAACCGCGCTTCCGGTAACAGGTTTAAGGACTCCGGTCAGCATCTTTATGACAGTAGTCTTACCGGCACCGTTAGGCCCTGCAAAACCTACTATCTCACCTTTTTTTATGTGAAAACTTAAGTTATCAACTGCCTTGAAGCTGCCACCGTATACGAAAGAAAGATTTTGAGCGTTTATCATAGAATTTTACTCCTGTGTGCGTGAACAATGCTGCCGTGGTAACTGCCGCAGACATATCAGAAAAGATTCCGGACAGTTGCTATAATTCTAACATATTTTGTTATATAATCTATATCAAGTAAATCATTATGGATTTTCCTGGTTCAGGGAGGATCTGCAGGGAGGGAAAATGGCTGAAGTTAATAAGTTTTTTGCAGCATTAAAATATATCATTCCGTCAGATATGGAATATTTTCTGGAGGAGTCTTCTGCAGAGGGACTTAAACTGCTGGATCTGGGGCAGAGCTCGGTGTTTGCCATGAAATTTCAGGAAGCAAAACCTGAGAAGGTGAAATATGCGGTAGACTGTACAGGTCTTTCAAAGTCGCTTTATATGCAGACAATTCTGGATAATGGCTGGGAGTTTATGGGGACTTCTCTTAACTGCTATGTATGGAGAAAGCCTTATGAAGGAAGCGAAAGACCGGAGGATTTTACGGATAAGACGGCCATAGCAAAGCATTGCCTGAAACAGGGGATAGTATTTGCTGCTGTAGCAGTTATCCTGCTTGTTTTATTTGCGCTTATGATAATAGAGCTTGTGGCGGAATTTAAAATGGGAAAGACTGAGCATATACCTTTGTACAGTATTGCGATGACTGTACAGCTGCCCTTGCTTTTATACACCATATGGGCATCGATAAAACTGATAAAATATGCATTGCCGAGATTAAAAGACAAATAGCTAAAACCTGATTAATACCTCCAGAGGAATTGTTATTGGCGGATAAGAATACTGAGAATAAAAAAGAAAAGGGCAGAATAAAACTCACAGGCAGGGTTTTCTTTGAGATTGTTTTTATCATTACTATCATTGCGTTCATCAGGGGTGAATTCTATTTAAATGATTCTTCAGGTATTCATCAGGATACCGTCTGTGAGCTCTTATCTGACGGCTGGCTGCTGATAGGGGATGATGGCAGCAGGGAAGCAATATCCGTTCCGGGGAAATTTGCTACAACTGACGGTACCGTTGTCGTGGAAAGGACCATTCCGGTAATAGGATCAGCAGACCAGTGTATATGTATCAGAAGCTCGCAGCAGGAAGTAAGGGGCTACATAGATGATGAGCTTGTGGTGTCGTATCTTAAGAATGAAGAAAGCTTTGCCTGGGATGAACTGGCATCGGCCTATATTTTTATTCACCTGTCACCGGAGTGCAGCGGGAAGACCCTTCGTCTTGAATTATCAAGTGATTCCACATACTCCGGAAGGGTAAATGCTGTATATCTCGGAACGGAAATGGGAATCTGGCGTTTTCTGTTCAGGGAAAACCTGAATACCATAATGCTGATACTGGCGATGCTGGCATTTTCCCTTATTACCCTTACGGCCTGTCTTATCATTAAATACAGATTTAATGAAGATCTGGAACTCAGGTATCTGGCTACCTGTGTGTTCCTGGTATCATTCTGGGCTTTGTGCGACTGCAGGGTAAGACAGTATTATATGCCAAGCATAAATACGGCTGCCTTCGTATCATATACCTGCGAGGGGCTTATACCCATTCCTTTTATTTGGTATATGTACGGTGTTCA
>JAILDD010000194.1 GCA_024689605.1 Lachnospiraceae bacterium | reverse complement strand
TCGCTCGTTACCATGTTCATCGGTATCGGGTTCGTACTTAATGTAAGACTGCAGGCGGATAATCTTATGTACTGAACGACGGTACGAAAGGAAATATTTCATGAATATAGGATTGATAGCACACGATTCAAAGAAGAAACTTATGCAGAATTTCTGCATTGCATACAGGGGAATACTTGGAAAACATGAGATTTATGCTACCGGCACCACCGGAAGGCAGATAGAGGATGTTACAAATCTTCAGATACACAAGTTCCTGGCGGGACATTTGGGCGGCGGACAGCAGATTGCCATGCAGATAGAACATAACCAGATAGACCTTGTTATTTTTCTGAGGGATCCTTTAAATCCAATGTCCCATGAAGTAAATGCCAATAATCTTCTGCAACTTTGCGATATGCATAATATTCCATTAGCAACCAATCTTGCAACAGCAGAGCTTCTTATCAAATCACTTGACAGGGGAGATATGGATTTCCGTGAAATGTATAAAGAATAAAAAACTTTATGCTGCTTTTTCTCTTCTGTCTGTATTGACTGTTCTGACATCATGCACTGCCTCTGATACGGAACTGCCTTACGGAAGCATGGAAAACAACCAGAGTTTTACCCTGAATCCGGTGGATGAATATGATACACTGCCTCTTTTTGCGGAAGACATAGCTGCAGTTTCGGATAATGTTATCCCTGTTTCGCTTTCTGAGGAAGATGCAGTTTTTTCTGCGGCAATCTATAATGAAGATGATGCCGAGGTTTTGTATTCCCTGAATGCCGTTGAAAGGACATCTCCCGCATCTCTGACAAAGCTTATGACTGCTCTTATCGTTTTTGAAAAGTACGGTGACAGGCTGGATGATGTGATCACCATAGGGGAGGTTTCCATAAAGGAGGAAGGCGTACAGCGTTTCGGATTGAAGGCAGGTGACAGGATCACCATAAGACAGCTTCTTGAAATAACGCTGATACAATCCGGAAATGATGCTGCTCTTGCGCTTGCCCAGTATGCCGGAGACAGCACTGCAGGAAGCAGGCTTGAAGAAGATGGGGAGATTACCGGAGAAGAGCGTTTTGTGCAGCTGATGAACGAAAGGGCGGAGAGCTTAGGCTGCACGGGCACACATTTTGTTAATCCCCACGGACTTGATTCTGCGGAACATTATTCCACTGCCTACGACCAGTATCTGATATTCAGGCAGTTAATTGCTTACCCTGAATTTCTGGAAATGATCAATACCCCGTCTGTACAGATAAGCTATAATGCGGCTGACGGAACTGTCAAAACCAAAACTATTATGAATACGGATATGTTCATTAACGGCGGAAAAAATACGCCGGAGGGCATTACTGTAATAGGAGGAAAGACGGGCAGTACTTCTTCTGCTGGAAAGTGCCTGATCCTTTTGGCCGACAACGCATCCGGCAAGTCGTTCATTGCTGTTGTAATGGGGGCAAAAGATGAGGGAACACTTTATAATACACTGTCAGAGCTATTGAAAATAGCGGACTCTTAGGGTATAATGAAAGCAGTAGTTTTTTACTAAAAAATTCACTTTCGGAGGTATTTTGATATGGTTAAGCTTATAATCGGAAATGAGGGGACAGGCAAGACACTTAGATTACTGGATCTTGCCAACAATGCAATCAAGGACGCAAAAGGACATCTCGTATATCTTGATAAGAGCACAAGGCATATGTACGAGATCAACAACAAAGTCAGGCTTATTGATGTTTCTGAATTCGGTTTTTCTTCGATAGATGAATTTTATGGTTTTGTCTGCGGGATAATCTCCCAGGATCGTGATATAGAACAGTTATATTTTGACAGTTTCAAGAAACTGGGCAAGTTTGAAGCATCCGAACTTGGCGGTATTCTTGATAAATTTGATCAGCTCAGCGAGAAGACCGGCATAACCTTCAACATGGCAATGTCTGTTGATGAGGCTGATATTCCCGACAGCTATAAGGACAGCATACTTAAGTAAAAATGAAACGAGGCCAGAGGTCAAAAAAGGTCAGAGCTGCGAAAAAAACGGATAAACAGGATAAAAAAAAGGTTTCCGAAAGAGCAGCTCTTAAAAAAAGTATAAGAATTTACGGAGGAGGATTTCTTGTTATTATCATTGCAATCTTCCTCTTTTATTTGATTGTGCTCTTTACACAGATAGTAGATAAAAAAAATATCACTTCATATATGGTCAGAAACGGTTCACTGGCTATCAATAACACGTACAGGGGACTTATCATCCGGAGCGAAAAGAATTATACGTCGCCGGTATCCGGAACTCTTATCTGTTTTTCCGGAGAAGGTGAGCATGTTGGGATCGGGTCCCCCGTATATGCGGTAGATGAGCGGGGAACACTTATCGGCGCAACTGGTGAACTCAGCACTGAAATGTCAAAGGAAGACCAGAACAGGCTGAAAATGGAAATCGGAGATTTTGCGGGACAGTTTAAACCTGAGGATTTTCGTAAAAACTATGATTTCCTTCATGATATCAGTTCCAGCATTTTGTCAATATCTGCGGCCGGGCTCAGGGCACAGATCGAATCCGGAACTTCCGGGACAGCAGCCATAATGTATTCTGATCATAACGGTTACGTTGCATTTTACACAGATGAATATGACAGCGTTTCCGCAAACGACCTTACGCTCTCGATGCTGGAGGGTGCGGGCTATACTAAAAAGCAGCTGATGACGGGAGATCTGGTGAATCAGGGAGAATTCATATACAAGCTGATAAATTCCGAAAACTGGAGCGTGGCTTTTGCTGCTGATGATGATTACGCCGCAATGCTTTTGGGACATGGTTATGTTCCTGTGAGATTCAGGCGCAACAGTGAAGTGCTGAACGGAAAAGTTTCTGTAATAGAAGTAGAAGGTGACCGGGATATCGTTACTCTTGGCTTTAATAATTCAGTGTTGAATTTCTGCTCTGAAAGGTTTACGGACATAGAGATAGTTACCGATGGAATCACAGGGCTTAAGGTGCCGGTTTCTTCCATTGCTACCAAAATGTTCTTTACTGTTCCTGTGGAATTTGCTGTAGGAGAATCATCCGAAGAAGAAAATGCCGATTCAGATACAAGGACTTTTATGAAACAGACATACCTTGAAAACGGAGAGGCCACTGTCACGCCGCTTGAAATAAATGTATATTCCGAAAAAAATGACCTTTACTATGTGGATAATACCCAGCTTAAATATGGGGATGTGCTGATCCGGGAGGATACACAGCAGAAATTCGTTGTGCAGGATACAGATTCGCTTTTAGGCGTATATAACATTAACAAAGGCTATGCGCAGTTCTGCCAGATCCATATACTGGATCATAATGATGAATATACCATCATAGCGCCGGATACAGTATATGGTCTTAGAGAATATGACTATATTATATTGGATTCGGAATCTGTAGTTGATGATGAGTTCATTTACGAATAGCTATTTTGGTTGGTGAAACGGTCCTGATATTTAATATAAATGAATATGATAAGGCAAGCGTTCCAAACGTTGTGAAAGGGGAGAAAATGATTTCGGAAAATATTAAAACAGTTAAAGAAAATATCGGTGCGGCCTGCAAGAGAAGCGGAAGGAACCCGGAGGATGTGGTTCTTATCAATGTCAGCAAGACCAAGCCTCTGGAAATGCTGAAAGAAGCCTATGCTGCCGGAAGCAGGGATTTCGGTGAAAATAAGGTACAGGAGCTATGTGACAAAATTCCTGAAATGCCAGATGATATAAGATGGCATATGATAGGGCATCTCCAGACTAACAAGATCAAATATATTATCGGAAGGACAGCGTTGATCCATAGCGTGGATACCCTGCATCTGGCTGAGGCAATAGAGAAAGAGGCTGCAAAAAAAGAAATCGTGGCGGATATTCTTGTGGAAGTGAATATTGCAGGTGAAGACAGCAAATTCGGTACATCTGATATCGAGGAAAACAAGGCTCTTATAAGAAGTGTTTCCGGGTTATCA
>JAILDD010000156.1 GCA_024689605.1 Lachnospiraceae bacterium | reverse complement strand
AAATGTAGCCCATGACTATGGAAGAAAAGTTGCCATAGAGGGGCGCAGCATGGTAAGCATAATAGATATTGCCATAAAGCTTGAGAAATTAAGCGTTCCGGAAGATACCATAGTGGATATTGACAGACTTAAGGATTTCCCAGAAGACAAGCAGGTGATAATCACTACCGGAAGCCAGGGGGAGCGTCTCGCGGCACTTTCAAGAATGGCAAACGGAACACACAAGAAGATTGTGATCAATCCCAAGGATGCGGTTGTATTTTCATCCCATCCCATACCGGGCAATGAAAAGGCAGTTACCAAGATCATAAACGAGATCTTTTTGAGAGGAGCGGATGTTATCTTCCAGGATACCCATGTGTCGGGCCATGCCTGCCAGGAGGAGATAAAGCTTATCTATTCACTGACCAGGCCAAAATATGCAATACCTGTTCATGGCGAGTATAAGCATCTGAAGGCACAGGCCAAGATCGCTTCGACCCTCGGCTATGACAGTGAGCACATCGTGATAGCACACAGCGGAGATGTGATAGAGTTTGACAAGGAAAATGTGTCCAAATCTGCACAGGTTCAGTCCGGTTTTATCTTTGTGGACGGACTGGGCGTCGGCGATGTGGGAAATGTGGTGCTGCGTGACAGGCAGAGGCTTGCGGATGACGGTATAATGGTGCTGGTAATGGCAATGGATGCTGCGGAACGCGTGGTTTCGGGGCCTGAGATCGTGACCAGGGGTTTTGTATACGTCAAGGAAGCGGATGAGCTTCTGGAAGACATTCATATGATAATAGATGACACGGTAGTGGATTATTATGAGAGGTGCCAGAAGGATACCAAGGAGCATAATAAGTTAAAGAACAGCATAAAGGATGCCGTGGGCGAGTACATCTGGAAAAAGACGAAGCGCAGGCCCATGGTGCTCCCGGTGATACTTGAGGTGGGCTAAAGGCTGTCTGTGCCCTTTGTTTAGAGGAGGCTTTGAACGGAATGGTTGAGGTCGAAAACGAATTATTCAGTCTGGTGGAAGCAGTTAAGCATTCCGCAACCTTTAAGGAATATGACAGGTGGAGAAGGATCCTGAAGGCAGATCCCGAGCTTTTTGCAAAGGTGAATAAATACCGTGCGGAAAATTACAGACTGCAGTGCCTTGAGGATGACGGTACCCTTCAGGATAAGATAGAAAAATTTGCAGAGGAAAACAGGGAGCTTTCGGAGGAACCGAGAGTCCGTGCTTTCCTGGATGCTGAGGTAGCATTGTGCAGGATGCTTCAGGAGATCACTCTCAGGTTAGTCAGGGGGATTGACTTTGAGTAATATCAGCACGAAAAAGATAGTCTGGATGATAGCTAAAACTGTTGTGGCAGTTATTGTTTTTATGCTGCTTTTTTCACTGGTATACGGTACTGCGCAGAAGGCGTATGATTTCGGCTACCGTATCTTTGCCGAGGATCCTGTGGCACCGCCCCCGGGGCTCACTGTTTCTGTGGCTGTAGTGGAAGGCAAGTCCGTAATGGAAGTTGGAGAAATCCTGCAGGAAAAAGGCCTTATCAGGGATGCAAAACTATTTTATCTGCAGGAAATGTTTTCAAACTATCATGGCAAGCTGCAGCCGGGAATATATGAGCTCAGCAATTCAATGACGCCGGAGGAAATGATGGCGGTCATGGCTGCAAATGCACCTGAAGAAATTGAAGGGGAAGAGATTACTGTCAGCGGAAACAGTGAAAGCTCTGAACTGCTGGATGAAAATGCGGATACTGAGTATGTGGGAACGGAAGAGTCCGCTGATGAGGAAATGGAAGAAACTTTCGTGGATGAGGCTGCAGAGTAAGGCTTCGATAGTCGTATGACAGACAGAGAAAGATTTGAATCATATACGGAATCCCTTGTGTGCGGTATCAGCCCGGAACTGGAAAAGGTCCGCATAGAGGCTGTAGAGGAACAGGTGCCTGTAATCCGTGACGGAACCAGGCAGCTGTTATTTTTCCTTATAAGAGTCCATAATGTGCGGAGAATACTTGAGGTGGGTACCGGCACCGGGTATTCGGCACTTGCCATGTGGGAAGCATCGGATAAGCAGGCACATATAACCACGATAGAGAATTACGAAAAACGCATTGTTAAAGCAAGAAATAATTTTGCTAAATTAAAAGCGGAGGATCATATTGAGTTTATTGCTGATGATGCGGACGAGGTTTTAGGGAAGCTTACGGAAAGCTACGATATGGTTTTCATGGATGCTGCCAAGGGTCAGTACGGACAGTGGCTTGAGCATGCAGTCAGGTTACTGAAGCCCGGTGGAATACTTGTTTCAGATAATGTGCTTCATGACATGGATGTCCTGGAGTCAAGATATGCGGTGTGCAGGCGGGACCGCACCATTCATTCAAGGATGCGGGACTATATGTATGAGCTTACCCACAGGGAGGACATGGATACGCTGATACTTGATACCGGTGACGGAACAGCGGTTTCGGTTACGAAAGAATAAGAATCCGGATTTTCCGACACCGATAGCGTGATGAAAGAAGATAAATATGAGCAATACAATTGACAAAGACAATATTAAAAGGCCTGAGCTGCTGATACCGGCGGGGTCGTTGGAAGTGCTTAAGGTTGCAGTTGATTACGGTGCTGACGCGGTTTATATCGGGGGTGATGTTTTCAGCCTCAGGGCAAAGGCAAAGAATTTTTCTGCTGAGGATATGGCGGCAGGCATCGAATATGCCCATTCTAAGAATGTCAGGGTTCATGTTACGGCAAACATCCTGGCGCATAACGGCGACATAGCTAATGCGGAAGAGTATTTTAAGCAGCTAAAAGAGCTTAAGCCGGATGCGCTTATCATATCGGATCCTGGCATGTTCATGACTGCCAGGAGAGTATGTCCGGAGATCGACATACATATCTCCACCCAGGCTAACAATACCAATTATGAGACCTGTCGTTTCTGGTATGAGCAGGGTGCTAAGCGGATAGTGACGGCCAGGGAACTTTCCCTCAGGGAGATTAAAGAGATGCGGGAAAAGATACCCGCAGACCTTGAGCTGGAGAGCTTTATACACGGTGCAATGTGCATTTCATATTCGGGCAGGTGCCTTCTTTCCAATTACTTTACGGGAAGGGATGCAAATAAGGGGGCCTGCACCCATCCCTGCAGATGGAAATATGCGGTGGTTGAGGAAAGCCGTCCCGGCGAATACCTGCCCATAGAGGAAAATGAGCGGGGAACCTTCATCTTCAATTCCAAGGATCTCTGCATGATAGAGCATATACCGGAGCTTCTGGATGCGGGGATTGACAGCTACAAGATAGAGGGTCGCATGAAGACTGCCCTTTATGTGGCAACAGTTGCCCGGACTTACCGCAGGGCTATCGATCAGTGCATTGAGAGCAGGGAAGAATATCTTGCACATATGGACTGGTATAAAAAAGAAATCGCCAGCTGCACCTACAGGCAGTTTACTACCGGGTTTTATTTCGGGCGTACTGATGAAAACAGCCAGATCTATGACAGCAATACGTATATCAACGAATGCATATATCTGGGCAAGGTCGTGGAGAGCAGGGAGTCTGATGACGGAAGCAGGCTGTACAGGATCACCCAGAAGAATAAATTTTCTGTTGGTGATGAGCTGGAAGTGATGAAGAAAGACGGAAGGGATATACATGTAATGTGTGTTTCAATGTTTGACGGTGAAATGAATCCTGTCGAATCCTGTCCACACCCGGAAATGACTGTCTGGTTCGTGATTGAAAAAACGGACGGATCAGCACCGGATGAAGGTGAAATGCCTGAAAACGG
>JAILDD010000150.1 GCA_024689605.1 Lachnospiraceae bacterium | reverse complement strand
GATTGAAGATGCTACCATGTCGGTGGTAGTGGAGGGGCGGCATATCAGCCTTAAGGCAAAGGAATTTGCACTTCTAAAATGCTTATATTCCCATAAAAATACTATAGTTACCAAGGATGCCCTTTTTGAGGAAGTATGGGGTGATACCTTCTATTCTGACGGAACACTTAATGTGCATATAAGGAAGCTCAGGGAAAAGCTGGAAGTTAATCCAAATGATCCGAAGATAATCAAGACTATCTGGGGAACCGGATACATACTGGAGGAGTCTTCCGAATGAAGGGGTTAAAGAAAATAGCGCTCTTATATACATTTTTTATGGGTGTTGTGTTGCTTGTTATCTTTGGTCTGCACAAAAGTCTTAGTTTTGCCCAAAGGGTACCGGACTCATATACTGATGAAGAGCTTAAGGTATACAAGCAGATCTGGGATCATATGAGCAATTCCGTGGATATGTACAAGGAGCAGACCTTCATATTTACGGTGTACATCTGGGCTCTGATGATGATTGCCGGGTATGTCCTGCTGCTGGTGATATATTTCAGAGAACTTAAGCCCATAATGGAGCTTCAGAAATTTGCGGAGGAAATCGCAAAAGGGAATCTTGATGTACCCCTTCCCATGAAAAAGAACAACAGCTTCGTGGAGTTTTCCGAGGGCTTCGATATCATGAGGGAGGAATTGCGGGCATCCAAACGGCGTGAGATTGAGGCGGAAAATGCCAAGAAACAGCTGGTGGCCGAATTAAGCCATGACCTTAAGACTCCGGTGGCTACCATACAGGCTACCTGCGAAGTCCTGGAGATGCAGATATCAAGGAAGAAGGAAGAGCTGGAGAAGCTGATGGCAGAAGCTGGCTCCGGCTCTGATGATGCGGGCAGAGCAGCGGAGGAAGTTCCTTCCGACGGTACCGCGGATAATATGCAGGGAGTGCTTGCGGACAGGTATGCCGAGATTGAAAATCTTGAGGAGAAGGTAGGCTATATAACTAAGAAGGCTGCAACAATACAGGAGCTGGTGCAGAATGTCCTTCACGCAACCATTGACGATATGAAGGAAGTCACTCTGTCAATCGATGAGTATCCGTCGACTGATATTGAAGGATTCATAACAAACCTCAAGGAGTACGGTAAGATCATAATGGAAAACCATATTCCGGGCTGTCTGGTATATATGGACAGGCTCAGGATGGAGCAGGTGATCGATAATGTGATCGGGAATTCTTATAAGTATGCAGGTACTGATATACACGTTTCCTTCAAGGAGACTGAGATCACTGCCTCGGATGACGGGAAGAAGGACAGATTTGTAAAGATAACCATAAGGGACAACGGCCCCGGTGTCTCAGAGGAAGAGATTCCCCTTTTAGTAGAAAAGTACTACAGGGGCACGAATTCAAAGGATAAAAACGGTTACGGCCTGGGAATGTATCTTGTAAATCTCTACATGGAAAAACAGGGCGGCGGCTTCGAATACTACAACGATGAGGGATTTGTAGTGGAACTGCTGGTTAAGAAAGTATGAAGACTCTGATATCTGTGATTACCGTATGTCTAAATGCGGAAAAGGATATTGAATTTACCATGGACTCTGTTCTGGATCAGGATTTTACTGAGTATGAATATCTGATACAGGACGGCGGTTCGGATGATCGTACAATTGAAATTGCAGAAGGATACAGGGAACGTTTTAAGGAAAGAAATATTCCCTTTCGTATAATCTCGGAAAAAGATGAGGGATTATATGATGCAATGAATAAGGCTTTTTTCTCCCTTAGCATTGGCATCGGCGCAATGGCAATATTCGGAAGTTATGTCGGTAAAGAAAGAAGTATTTTAGGGGAATCATTAAACGTTATTTTTCTGGACACTTTTGTTGCCATATTAGCGGGGATCATAATCTTTCCGGCTTGTTTCACCTTTGACATAGAGGTAAATGCTGGACCCTCTCTGCTTTTTGATACAATGGCTAATGTCTTCAATAATATGAAAGGCGGAAGAATATGGGGCAGTTTATTCTTCCTGTTTATGGTATTTGCGGCATTTTCGACAGAGCTAGGTGTTTTCGAAGGAATACTTGCGAGCGTACGAGAACTGACAGGCTGGAAGCGTCCGGTTGGGTGCGGTGTCTGTGCCGTGGTAATAGCATTACTGTCTTCAACCACGGCTTTGGGATATAGTGTTCTGCATTTTCAGCCTTTTGCGGAAGGAAGCGCATGGCTGGATTTTTGGGATTTCATTGTCAGTACAAACCTTCTCCCGCTGGGAGCCTTTGTCTTTAGCGTTTTTTGCTGTTATAAATTCGGCTGGGGATGGGATGAATTTGTCGCTGAAGCAAACAGCGGTAAAGGTCTGAAGATACAAAGCTGGATGAAACTTATATTTAAGTATCTTGTTCCGATTCTGACTTTGGGCCTATATGTTTATGGGCTTATTACGTTTGATTGGGGATAAAAACTTTTTACGAGATAGAAGGATTTGGGATATCAAATTTAGGGGCATTGGCGCAGCTGGGAGCGCGCAACACTGGCAGTGTTGAGGTCACGGGTTCGAACCCCGTATGCTCCAGTTTTAATGGGAAAAAATCAGCAGGATAATCGATTATGGATTTCTACCGCATTGAGAATGAAGCGGCGACGGAAGCGTGATAATATCATTTGACCGCCGCTGGGGCACGAGTCAAGCCGGCAAGCCGCAATTCATCATTACAGGAGGTGTCAACGCAGATGTCACAATTGAATCAGGAATACTATGCTACTGGGATGATGAACGAGCAACAGCTTAATCAGGTAAGTAATGCCTTATATAGCTACTGCAAAGTAATGCGTGTGCCTAAGCTGGGAGTAGCCCCTGTTGTGATCACTGTTCTTACGGGTTTGCTGATAACCTTTTTCATTGCAGTTCTCGGGGAGAGTCTCTTGCTTGCTATAGCCGCAGGTGTCATAGTAAGTGCCGTGTTTGCGTTTCTTTGCGGGCTTGCCTACAGTTATCGAGTAGGAGCATCAAAAAGGCTCAACTCCTTCATTGCTGAAGACGGCGGACGGATGATGATCAGTGATTTTGCATCGGCACAGCCTTGTATGGGCGACCAGTTTAGGCTTGGCAGGCAATATCTGTTTATCAAAAACTGAGCTGTGCTCAGGCGTGACAGCATCACCGATGTAGTAAGGGTAGCAACTCGTTCAGGTGTGGGTGTGAGCGTTACTGTTAATGATGAAAACGGCAGTATGTCAGTACATCTTTGCATGGTGCATAGGTTCAATGACAGGGCAGAGATTGATGAGATACGTAATGCATTGCTGCGAAGGCCCTAGTAGGTATGAATGCCGAAACATAATCGGATTTTGTAATTTATATGGGGAAAAACAAAAGCGGCAAAAACGACAATCGAATGTTGTTTTTGCCGAATGATCTGAAATCTTTTTCCGGATTATGAATGCTGAAGTGAACTGAAGTGAAAAAGTAATTACATTGTGTGAACAGCTAAAAAGTGGTATACTTTTTTTGCTGTTTTTTTGCTATGGAATCAAATAATCGATATAGTTGGCAAGCAGAGAAAGGATGAATTATTATGAAGCTCGGAATCGTGGGACTTCCTAACGTGGGCAAGTCAACATTGTTTAATTCACTTACGAAGGCGGGGGCACAGGCGGCAAACTTTCCGTTCTGTACAATAGATCCCAATGTGGGAATCGTGCCGGTGCCAGACGAGCGTATAGAGAAGCTTGGCGAGATGTACCATACAAAGAAGGTTACCCATGCTGCGATTGAATTCGTTGATATCGCCGGACTTGTAAAGGGGGCATCCAAGGGTGAGGGCCTGGGAAACCAGTTCCTTGCAAATATCCGCGAAGTGGATGCCATTGTCCATGTGGTAAGGTGTTTTGAGGATACCAATGTAATTCATGTGGACGGTTCCGTAGACCCGGTTCGTGATATAGAGACTATCAATATGGAGCTTGTGTTCTCCGATATAGAGATACTTGAGCGCAGATATGCAAAGGTAGCTAAGCAGGCCAAGATGGACAAGTCCCTTCAGAAGGAAGTGGATATGCTTGAAAAGCTTAAGGCACACCTGGATGCCGGAGAGAGTGCAAGGACTTTTGAGGTGCCTGAGGATGAGGAACTTCAGAAGACTTTTGCTGAGTATAATCTGCTCACTGCCAAGAAGACGATCTATGCAGCTAATGTGGCAGAGGATGACCTGGCAGATGATGGCGTAGGCAATCAGTATGTAGCAAAGGTAAGGGAGCTGGCAGCTTCTGAGGGTAACGGTGTATTCGTTATCTCTGCAAAGCTTGAGGAAGAACTGTCGGAGCTTTCCGATACCGAGAAAACTGAGTTTTTAGCAGATCTGGGCGTGGAGTCTTCCGGACTTGATAAGCTTATTTCTGCAAGTTACTCATTGCTGGGGCTTATAAGCTTCCTGACTGCTGGTGAGGATGAGTGCCGTGCCTGGACCATAAAGGAAGGCACAAAAGCACCCCAGGCAGCGGGCAAGATACATACCGATTTTGAAAAAGGCTTCATAAAGGCTGAGGTCGTAAACTATCAGGATCTTCTGGATAACGGATCCCTGGCTGCAGCAAGGGAAAAAGGCATTGTGGGTATGGAAGGAAAGGATTATGTGGTCAAGGATGGCGACGTGATCCTGTTCAGGTTCAATGTGTGATAAGAGGTAGAGATTAATGCCCGAATGGATGGATGTTACAGCGATCGCCTTTCCTTTTTTGGGAATCTATCTGGAGAATGTTCCGAAAAGCTTTCAGATATTTGGCGTGACCATAGCATTATATGGCGCAATAATAGGTTTTGGTGTGATATGCGCATTTACACTGATGGCTGCGATAACGAAAAAGGACGGAAACAACCCGGACGATATTTATGATGCAGGCATGTGGATACTTGGGTTCGGACTTGTAGGGGCCAGGCTCTATTATGTGATCTTTTCTTGGGATTATTACAAGGATAATCTGGCAAGTATAATCAATATAAGGGAAGGGGGACTGGCTATATACGGTGGTGTCCTGGCAGGCCTCCTTACTGCTTTCATCTGGTGCCGGGTGAAGAAAAAGAATCTCTTTGCTTTTCTGGACACTGCGGCGCTGGGGGCCCTTACCGGACAGATAATAGGACGCTGGGGAAACTTTACAAACCGGGAAGTTTTTGGCGGATACTCGGATAATCTTTTTGCAATGAGGCTTCCGATAGATGCGGTCAGGGGCAGGGACATAAGCGCAGACTTAGAGGCTCACATTGTGGAGGGAACCAATTACATACAGGTTCATCCAACTTTTCTTTATGAGAGTTTTTCCAACCTGATACTTCTCATACTAATAATCGCTTTCAGGAAAAAGAAAAAGTTTGACGGGGAGTGCATCCTCTGGTATCTGGGGGGATATGGCATCATCCGTTTCTTTATAGAGGGAATCCGTACGGATCAGCTTAAATTTGCAGGAACTAACCTGGCAGTTTCCCAGTGTCTGGGAATGACTTTGTTCATTATTTCAGCAGCACTCATTACTTTTTTCAGGGTGAGGGCGTATCAGGCAGGAAAAGCTGAAAGGGTTGAAACAACTGAGAAGACCGAAGAAACTGAGAAGACAGAGAAGACTGAATGAGGGGAGTTTGACGAAGGAATGCTGATTGTAACTGGAGGAACCAATGTGTTCTGAAAATTTATCGTTAATTTAAGCAAATGAAGGCACACAGCATAAGTACTTGATAAGGAGATGCCATATGAGTTTTGATTTCGTAAGAAAACTGCCGACACCTACAGAGATAAGGGAGCAGTATCCTGTTCCTGCGGAGCTTCAGGAATTCAAGAAAAAGAGAGACAGGGAAATTTGTGATGTGATAGCCGGCAGGAGCGATAAGTTTCTGGTTATAATAGGCCCTTGCTCAGCGGATAATGAAGAGGCTGTTGTGGATTATACAAACAGGCTGTCGGAAGTGGCAGAGCAGGTTAAGGACAAGCTCATCCTTGTACCTAGAGTATATACCAACAAGCCCCGCACCACAGGTGACGGATATAAGGGCATATCTTCACAGCCGGATCCCACTGAGGCTCCGGATTTCCTGAAAGGCCTTATAGCCATGAGGCAGATGCATATCAGGGTAATGCGGGAATCGAGACTTACCAGTGCGGATGAGATGCTTTATCCGGAAAACTGGCGCTATGTGTCGGATATACTTTCCTATGTGGCAATCGGTGCAAGGTCTGTTGAGGACCAGCAGCACAGGCTGGCAGCAAGCGGTTTTGATGTGCCGGCAGGAATGAAGAATCCCACTAGCGGACATCTTTCCGTAATGCTCAATTCCATACATGCTGCCCAGCATCCTCACTCATTTATTTACAGGGGCTGGGAGGTAAAGACCAGCGGAAATCCTTATGCCCACACTATTCTCAGGGGTGCGGTCAATAAGCACGGAAGGTCCATACCGAACTATCATTACGAGGACCTTTCGCTTTTAAGGGAGCTGTATGACGAGGCAGATGTTATCAATCCTGCCTGCATTATAGATACGAACCATTCTAATTCCGGAAAGAGATTTGACGAGCAGCCCAGGATAGTAAGCGAGGTACTACATTCAAGGAGGATCAATCCTGACATCCGCAGCCTGGTAAAGGGTGTGATGGTAGAGAGCTATATCAAGGAAGGCTCGCAGAAGATAGGGGAGGGCATTTACGGAAAGTCGATAACCGATCCCTGCCTTGGCTGGGCTGCTTCTGAGAAGCTTATTTTTGACATTGCGGATGCAGTCTGAGGAATCTCCGGACTGTTACGTGGGGGAATAACAACAAGTATGAGGAGGAAAAGGTCATGAGCATGGCAGATGATATGTTCAAGGATATGTGCAGGGACATTCTGGAAAACGGTACCAGCACGGAAGGAGAGAAGGTTCGTCCGCACTGGGAAGACGGAACACCTGCGTATACAATAAAGAGATTTGGTGTAGTGAACCGCTATGATCTTACGAAGGAGTTTCCTATCATTACCGTAAGGAAGACTGCACTTAAGTCTGCCACGGAGGAAATGCTCTGGATATGGCAGCAGAAGTCCAATAACATCCACGAGCTGCACAGCCATATCTGGGATTCCTGGGCTGATGAAACAGGTTCCATAGGCAAGGCCTACGGCTATCAGATGGGGGTAAAGCATAAGTATAAAGAAGGTATGATGGACCAGACTGACCGTGTGATCTATGACCTGAAGAATAATCCTTTCAGCAGACGTATCATGACGAACATGTATGTGCACGCAGACCTTAGCGAGATGCATCTTTATCCCTGTGCATACAGCATGACCTTCAATGTCACCCAAAAGAAAGGGGATGACAAGCTGACTCTGAATGCAATACTTAATCAGCGTTCACAGGACGTCCTGGCGGCAAATAACTGGAACGTGGTTCAGTATGCAGTTCTGGTACATATGCTGGCTCAGGTGTGTGATATGAAGGTGGGGGAACTGGTTCACGTGATAGCGGATGCCCACATTTACGACAGGCATGTGGACATTATAAAAGAGCTGATAGAAAGACCTACACATCCCGCACCTGAATTCTGGATCAATCCGGATATCCATGATTTCTATGAATTTACTAGGGATGATGTGAAGGTTATAGGCTACGAAACAGAGCCTCAGATAGAGAATATTCCTATAGCTATTTAAATTTATAGCCTTTATTCGGCAGGAGGAGATTGAATGAAGATAATAGTTGCGGCTGACAATAACTGGGCAATAGGCAATCAGGGGGAACTGCTGGTAAGCATCCCGGGGGACCACAAGATGTTCCGCATGGAGACCACCGGTAAGGTGGTGGTGCTTGGACGCAAGACTCTTTCAACATTCCCTGAAGGCCGCCCCCTTAAGAACCGCACAAATATAATCATGTCCAGGGACGAGTCGCTGACAGTTAAGGATGCGATAGTGGTTCATTCTGTGAAGGAACTGCTTGAAAAGGTAAAAGAGTATGATAGCAATGATGTATATATCATCGGAGGCGCAAGCATATATGAGCAGATGCTTCCTTACTGCGATACCGCTATCGTCACAAAGATAAATATGGAATATGCTGCAGATGCGTATTTCCCGAATCTGGATAAATCCGAAGAGTGGAAGATAGTAAACGAAGGGGAAGAGCAGACTTATTTTGATCTGGAATATAATTTTGTTACATACAAGAGGGTATAGTATAACTATTCAGAACAGTCCGAAACATTTAGTGCTGAGGGCATGTAAAAGAATCTATTGGCGCAGAATGGCGGAATTGATTTTTACATCACAACCCGGTTCCTGCCGCCGGTCTTTCCTTCGTAGAGCTTCTTGTCGGCGTGGTTAATGGTTGCTTCTATACCGAGCCTGGGGTTGAATTCCTCAAGGCCGTAGGTCATGCTTACCTTGAAATCATAGTCCTTGAACTGCATGGGAGTACTTTCTATCTGCTTGCGCAGCTCGTCAAGTTCCTTAAAGGCCTGTTCAGCTTTCATGTTTTCAAATGCAAAGAGGAATTCCTCTCCGCCCCATCTTGCAACCCGGCCTTTGTTTTTCATGAAAGTCTTAAATATGTCGGACACGGAAGTCAGGACATAGTCGCCGGTATCGTGGCCGTAGGTATCATTTACTTTCTTAAAGAAATCGATATCGCCTATAGCAATGGTAAATATGTGTCCGGTGTGGTTATATTCGTATACGACATCTGAAAGGTATTCGTTCATATGTCTTCTGTTTGAAAGACCTGTAAGGGTATCGAGATTGGCCATACGCTCAAGGTTTTCATTTATGCGGCGCAGTTTTTCTTCGGACTGGTTGAACTTCGTACTGTAGCAGTATGCTGTTACCAGGATGCTGGCCCCCAATATTATTACGTTAAAGCACTGCACATATATGAGGTATGAACCAATCGGGGTAGTGAACAGTGGAAGTTCCGGGCACAGCTCAACCAGTATAAGGATGACTGCCATCAAAACTACCGAATAAATCCTTTTATACAGAGGATTTCCGGTATTATTGAAATACATAAGAAGTATGTTTATGAAAAGTATGTACTGGTATCCGCACTGGAAGCCGGTAAAAAGTGCCAGAAGAACGGGAAATACTATCAGCACACCGTTCAGAAGGATGAGCCCGGGAATGGTCCGATTCTCATAGGTGAATATGAATGCGCCTACAGTGAGTCCTACTGCGCCGGCCATTGCAAGGCCCAGGGCGTAGTGCTGCATATATGCAATCAGTAGACCGGTGAAAAAGAAATATATGGAAAATACAAGGCAGTTCAGTCTGATCAGGATAGCCAGATCCTTGGTCTCTTTTTCGTTTTTTACATCCGCAAAAAGGAATTTTTCAACTGAATCCCAAATGTATTTCATATTCACCCCGTCTTATTGTTCAAAAAATAAGATTTTTGGACAGTTCAATAAGTCTCTTAATTATATCACAGGTTTGCATAACATATACAGTTTTTTTATGTGGTACTTATGTCGGTCTTGACATAGAAAAAAGTCGGGTATAAACTGACTTTGTTGTTTTTTTCAACAAAAAGCTAAATAAAAAAGGAAAGGCAAGAGTTTGAAAGAAATACCCGATGGTATTTCTTTCAACTGAACATTGATGCCGCAAGGCGGCAACAATGTTCTTTATCGCATCAGAGAATTTGCCTTCGCAAATTCTCTTCGCGACGCCGCAAAAAGCGGCAGAAAGGGGAATAATGGAAAAGAAGAATATCGACTGGGCCTCAATAGGCTTTGGCTATGTGAAGACTGACAAGCGTTTCGTGGCTAATTACAAAAACGGCGCATGGGAAGAGGGCGGTCTTACCGAAGATGAGAATATCGTATTGAACGAGTGCGCAGGCGTCCTGCAGTATGCCCAGACCTGTTTTGAGGGCCTTAAGGCGTATACCACAGAAGATGGACGCACGGTGTGCTTCAGACCTGACCTCAATGCAAAGCGTATGCACGATACAGCGCTGAGACTGGAGATGCCTCCTTTCCCCGAGGATAAATTCATAGAAGCTGTTAAGGCAGTTGTTAAGGCAAATGAGGCATATGTACCTCCTTATGGCTCAGGCGCAACTCTTTATATCAGACCTTATATGTTCGGATCAAATCCGGTTATCGGAGTAAAGCCTGCTGATGAGTATCAGTTCAGGATTTTTGCTACACCCGTAGGACCTTACTTCAAGGGCGGCGCAAAGCCCATAACCATTACAGTGTCTGATTTTGACAGAGCTGCACCTCACGGAACAGGTCATATCAAGGCAGGTCTTAACTATGCAATGAGTCTTCATGCAATAGTTACTGCACATGCAAACGGGTTTGCCGAGAATATGTACCTTGATGCTGCAACACGTACAAAGGTAGAGGAGACCGGCGGTGCAAACTTCATCTTCGTTACAAAGGATGGCACAGTGGTTACACCTAAGTCTGACTCAATCCTTCCTTCAATAACAAGAAGATCCATCATGTATGTGGCTGAGCATATCCTTGGTCTTAAGGTCGAGCATAGGGAAGTTAAGTTTGAAGAGGTAAAGGATTTTGCTGAGTGCGGACTCTGCGGAACTGCTGCCGTTATCTCACCTGTAGGCAAGATCGTTTACAAGGACGGCGAGATCGCATTCCCTGCAGGTATGGAAGATATGGGACCTGTAACCAAGAAGCTTTATGATACTCTTACAGGCATCCAGATGGGCAGACTTGAAGCGCCTGAAGGCTGGATCTGCGAGATAGACTAAGTATTTAAATTTAAAACGTTAGCAATGATTTTTGAACGGCTGCAGATTTTTCTGCAGCTGTTTTTTTTTCGCAAAAAAAGAGGCCCGGAATCCGGGTCTCTTTAGGGGGGAGGTTATATATCGAAGTAATAAAACTTACGATGTCGTTTTAGCTGCAGCGGAGATTGCTGCACGTTTACGCTTAAGGGGGTCCAGAATCTTCTTGCGTATGCGAAGATGCTCAGGTGTGACTTCAAGCAGCTCGTCTGTTCCGATGAACTCAAGGGACTGCTCAAGTGAAAGGATCTTGGGGGGAACAAGCTTAAGCGCATCGTCTGCACCTGAGGATCGTGTATTTGTAAGCTGCTTTTTCTTGCAGACATTTACTTCTATATCTTCGGACTTGGGATTTTCTCCGATTATCATGCCCGAGTATACACGCTCGCCGGGACCGATAAAGAGCTGGCCGCGGCCCTGCGCATTGAAAAGTCCGTAGGTAACTGCTTCGCCTGTTTCAAATGCTATGAGCGAACCCTGTG
>JAILDD010000139.1 GCA_024689605.1 Lachnospiraceae bacterium | reverse complement strand
TGCAGTCCAACGATAAGCAGAGGGATTTCGGTCAGATCTATACCGGTCTGTTCATCTCCATCCTGCCTATTATGGTAGCATACTTCCTGCTTTCCAAGTACATCGTAGCCGGTGTTGCACTCGGTGGTGTAAAGGAATAATTTTGTTACGAATTTAACTATACGCTTTAGAAGCCCCACCGTTTTGGTGGGGCTTTTGATTGAAAGAAAAAGACAATTTATCAAAATACATTTTTTTAGAATTGGCTCAATGGTAACTAACAGGTAGCGAACAAATTCAAATCTTGTTAATTTCTGGAATAAGATCTGTGATAGTCAAGTGAGTATAGACGCGTTCTCCAAGAGAAGAACCGGAATGGCCAAGAATGGCATCGATTTTTGTCGGATAAACTTCTGCACGTCTAAGCATGGTCTCGCAAGAGTGCCGGGTTTCATGAACAGTATGCGTTATATCAAATGATGAAAAATATGTGCGCCATGGACTGTTGCGTTTTCCATAAAATGCATCATATCCACGTCTTCCATTGTAGCAACGCCCGTCAAAATATAATAGGTAATCACAATCTTGCTTCCTATAAAAAAAATATTTCCAAAAACTTAGTGTTTTGTCAGCTATAGGGACCTGACGTATACCTGCGGTTGTTTTGGAAATAGATACATAAATCCAACGTTCATCAATGTGACAGTCACATTTTTTTAGATTAAGCATTTCTGAAATACGCAGACCTGAATATATGAGCATACATACGACTTTACAAAAGTCAGATCTGATGGCATCTTCAAACAGCTGATATATTTCTTTATCAGTAAAAGCTCTTCTTTCAAGGGGTTTCTTTGATTTAAGCGGGAGTGAATGAATATCGATATACTGAGCTTGATTAGCAATTGCAAATCCTCTGGGTACTGCATATTTAAACATTCTGCTATATAGTTTTTTCATAGATCGGGCACTCTCATAGCCAACATCAGCGGAGCATATACATTTTTCAAGAGTATCTACATTTATGTTTGCAAAGGGAGTGTCATGAATATCTTTTGAATTATTGAACGCAGCTCTATATACCGCACAGGAAGACTGTGATAATTCGGGAAAATATCTAATTGACCACTGTTCGTACACATCGCGAAATAATATTGTAGATGAGGATACTGCTGAAGATTTCTGATAATCAGCCAAAACCAATATTGCCTCGTCATATTCAGAAAATGTACCGAGTAATTTCCTCTGCTGTTTTTCTCCGTTCCAATCTGTTGTAATTACGGCAACATAGGGACGTCTGCGATTGCCTGACAGCTTGTAAACGCTACCACTTCCGTTAGAACGCTTAAAGCACTTCATAATATAGAACCTCCTATTGAATAAAAAAAACGGACAGCGAGAAACTGTCCGTTTTGAAAGAGTAAGCTACGAAAGTATTGTAATACCGGTCTTTAGAAGTTGCAAGGCTAATACAGATTCAAGAAAAATTATTGCATACAATTTTTGTGGATTTGAATTATATAAAATTTTGCGATAGTACAATGATTTATAAACATTTGGATTATTAAAACACAAATAAGCGGAATCATATCTTTCTTATGATTCCGCTTATCTCATTTGTTATTCTTTTAAAAGTTATTCCTTAACACCACCGAGAGCGACACCGGCTACAATGTATTTGGAGAGAACGAAATAAGCAACCATAATAGGCAGGATGGAGATGAACAGACCGGTGTAGATCTGACCGAAGTCTCTCTGCTTATCGTTGGACTGCAATGCTTGCACGTACATAGGCATTGTTGCTTTCTCACGCTCTGTTGCAAGGATGAGTGAAGGTGTGAAAAGATTGTTCCAGGATGCAACGAATGCGAAGATTGCCTGCGTAGCTATAGCCGGCATGATCAGTGGAACTGCAATCCTGTTGAATGTATAGAACTCGCTTGCACCATCGATTCGGGCAGCTTCAACAATTTCTACGGAGAAGCTCGCTTCCATGTACTGCTTCATGAAATAAACAGTAGTAGGAGCAGCCATTGCAGGAATGATAAGCGCCAGTCTGGAACCATACAGATGTGTAAGATTGCAGACCTTGATGAAACCGACGATGGAAACCTGTGTAGGGATCATCATGATAGCATAGATGAATGCCCATACAAGATTTCTTCCTCTAAACCGATATACGGTAACTGCATATGCTGTGAGTGCTGCAAAATAAACTTGCAAAACGGTAGTAGGAACAGTAATTAAAAGAGAGTTCAGCATAGATCTCCAAAGCGATATTCCTACAGCATCTGTTTTTGCAATCAAGCCTTTATAGTTAGTTACAAAATTTCCGCTTGGTATCAGATGTAAACCGGTTTTAATCGTATCTGAAGTAAGTGTTGAATTTACTATCAAAATGTAGAAAGGAAAAAGTGCAAGTACACAGAGCGCAATACAAATAAAATATCTGAAAGGCTTTCGTAATGAGAATTTTTCCTTTTCTTGCGTTGTATTTACATGAATATTGCTTGCCATAGTATAATATTCTCCTCTCCTTATTTTACACACCTGATGCTTTTTGCTTCTTTTCAGAAGTAGCAAAGTAGAAAATCATACTTATAGCAAGTGTAACTATGAAGAGTATAACAGAATATGCTGCTGCTCTTCCTTCATCTTGTGCGGGGCCTGCATCAATATACGTCTTAATTACCATAACTATTGTTTTAGTTGAATAAACTGCCTTATCCCCCCACATAACGATAGGTCCGCCTTGGTTAAAAAGCTGCGGAATATCGTACATCTGAAGACCTCCTATAGCAGAGGTCACAAGTGTGAACTGAAGGATAGGTTTCAGCAGAGGTAGTGTTATGAGCCAGAACTGCTGAGTCGGTGTAGCACCGTCAACCATGGCAGCCTCATAAAGTGAAGGACTGATACCCATGATGCCGGCAATAAGAACGATCATCGTATTACCATACCACATCCAGAACTGTATGAATGCTATAATGAACATGGATGCATAACCGGATGTTAGGAAACTCGCGTCCTCTTTAACAATTCCTATATGCTTTAAAAGTGATGTAACTGGTCCTTGTGTTTCGAAGAAAGTATAAAACAAAACAGCAATTGTAGCAGCTGTGATAATATTCGGCATATACATAATGACTTTATATGCACCCTCTCCTCTGAGCTTGTTGAATGCATCTGTGAACCAGCCTGCAAGCAGAAGAGAAAGAAGAATCTGCGGAACAAAGTTCAAAAGCCATAATGCAACTGTTATTATTATGGACTGAAAAACTTCACCGCCACCTTTATCTCCAAACACATAATCAGCATAGTTTCCGAATCCAAATACGGCATTTACAACTGCTGTTCTACCGTGTCCTTTTACCTGTTTTTGTATGAACGATATATAAAATGTATATAACAATGGATAAAACTGAAATATAAGAAATACTAAAAAAAATGGAACAAGGAAAATATATCCATACTTTCCATACTCAACTGTTTTACGTTTTTTCTGCACTTTTGTCACTCCCCAATCCGGATAAGTTTGGTATACGCTTCTTTTTTATAGGATAAACTGTGCACCGGCATATTCATGCCGATGCACAGTTGCCTATTTCTTAGATATGGTAATTACTCTACAGTAATGTTAGAGAATTTCTTCTTTACTTCATCCTTAATAAACTGAACTGCTGTATCTACATCAGCAAATGTACCTGATACATAGCTCTTACGTGCCTCATCAGCAATTCCCTTGATGTCGGAATCGAGATAGCTTGCATTACTAAGATCAATCTTGGGAGCTGCCTCAAGCCATATAGCAACAGCATCCTGTCCACCAAGCTGCTCAGAAACGCCCTTACCATCATCGGAAATCTTCTGCATAGCTGCCTTGTTGTTTACATAGTCCTTTGTATCGGCAGATATCTCATACATCATATCCTTATCGCAGCAAAGCTCGTAAAGAAGGAATCCGCAAAGCTCAGGATTAGGAGTATCAGCACCTACACATACATAAGTACCACCCCAGTGATAAGCTACAGGACCCTGGCAGATATGCCACTTACCAAATGTACTATCGGGATTCTGAAGGTCGATTGCTCTCTTCTCCTCAAGTGCTTTTTTATCAGCTTCTGTTTCAGCTGCAGCCAAAGCGGCCTGATAATCCTCTTCACTCTGCATATCAGTAGCCATACACCAGTAAACTGACCATGTGCATCCGAAGTAGCAGAATACGTCACCTCTGTAGTTAGCATTCCACTGGTTTGTCCACATTAATGCATCCTCTGCAGTTACATAACCGCCATCATAGAGCTTCTTAGCATTTTCAAGATCCTGCTTTATAGAATCATCAAGAGAAAGAGTTTCTGATCCGTCTTCGGCAACTGTTATCCAAGGCTGTGTCTGCTGATCCCAAATAGCATACTTAGCTTCATCAGGACCGGAAACCATAGCATATCCGGCTTCCTTCATAGCCTCTGCTGTTTCAAAGAACGCATCCCAATCCTTAACTGCTTCCTGAACCTCAGCGGGATCAGATGTGCCAAGAACTTCCTCAGCGATATCTGTTCTGTAGATGAGACATCCAGGTGTTGCCTGCCATGTAACAGCCATAAGATCGCCACCAACAGTAGCATAGTCGATTGTATACTGATAAGCATTTGCATACATATCAGATGTGATACCAACTTCTGATACAGGCTGAACATATACCTGATCCATGAAATACTTAGCCACATCATTATCTGCAGGGATAAGTGAAGGATATTTATCAGAATTGGTAGCCTGTTCAATCTGAGTCTTATAGTCAGGGCCTGTTCCATTTACACCAAGGTTGATGAACTCAACATAGTCAGAGTACTCAGGATATTTATCAAGTACATACTGGAGTCTGCTGCCGAACTCATCGTTCCATGAGTAAGCATAGATCTTCATGCTCTCATCCCAACCTTCTGTGCTAGGAGCTTCCATAGTAGCTGCATCTTCAACAGCAGGAGCCTCTGTAGCTTCCTCGCCACCTTCAGCAGGTGCTTCTGTAGCTTCCTCGCCACCTTCAGCAGGTGCCTCAGTAGCTTCTTCGCCTGTAGCAGGCTCTTCAGTAGTA
>JAILDD010000131.1 GCA_024689605.1 Lachnospiraceae bacterium | reverse complement strand
GACAGGTCAAATGCGCCATGATGGGTCTCGCCATCACTTCCCACCAGTCCTGCCCTGTCCACAGCAAAAGTAACCGGCAGGTCCTGTATGCAGACATCATGCAGTATCTGGTCATATGCCCTCTGTAAAAATGATGAGTAGATAGCAACTACCGGCTTTTTGCCTCCGGTGGAAAGCGCTGCCGCAAAAGTAACGGCGTGTTCCTCCGCTATACCCACATCAAAGAATCTGTCCGGGTACATGTTGTGAAAACGCTTAAGCCCTGTGCCGTCCGGCATTGCCGCAGTAATGGCTGCCACATCATCCCGCTTCTGCCCCATCCTGCACATGACCGTAGAAAAAACATCAGTATAGCCGGGCTTATCTTTTACTTTCTTGGGAATTCCCGTCTCAATATCAAAAGGTTCTGCACCATGAAATCTTGAAGGATGCTTTTCGGCAGGCTGGTAGCCCTTACCCTTTTCCGTGATTACATGGACAATGACAGCACCTCGGACTTTCTTTGCCACTTCTATCAGACGGACCATCGCAGCCACATCATGGCCGTCCACAGGTCCCAGATAAGTAATGCCCATGTCCTCAAAAAGCATGTTTTTCACAAAGAGATTCTTAAGAGTGCTCTTTGCCGTACGGATGGACCTCACAGCGCCGTATCTTTTTGCATCCATGAGCTTGTAGTACACATTATCCTTCAGGTCCAGGTAATTGGAGCTGGTCCTTACCTTGGTCAGATAGTTGGACATGCCCCCCACATTCTCCGCTATGGACATGTTGTTATCATTCAGGATGATTATAAAGTTCTTTTTCAGACGTTCATTGGAAGCATTGTTAAGTCCCTCATAAGCCATTCCGCCTGTCATGGACCCGTCGCCTATAACGGATATCACAGTATAGTCATCACCGTTTAACTCCCTGGCTGCCACCAGCCCCAGTCCCGCTGAAATGGAAGTGGATGAATGCCCCGTATTAAAGGCATCGCAGTCACTTTCCTTACGCTTAGGGAAACCGCTCATGCCGCCGTATTTCCTGAGGGTATCAAAACCTTCCCGTCTTCCCGTAAGAAGCTTGTGCGTATAGGACTGATGTCCCACGTCCCATACTATCTTGTCCTTCGGCAGGTCAACAGACAGATGAAGAGCCATGGTAAGCTCCACGGCCCCCAGATTGGAAGCCAGATGCCCTCCTGTATTGCTTATATGCTCTATAAGAAAAGCTCTTATCTCCGCCGCAAGCTTTTCATAGTCTTCCGGAGAGATCTTCTTTATGTCATTTTCTTTTTTTATCTTATCTAAAATAGGCATTATACTTTCCTGTCTTAACCTTTTATTTCCTTCTGTCCACAAGCGAATCAATAAGAGCAGTCAGAAATTCCTTTGCCAGAACTGCATCAGCACTGTCTGCCGCATTGATCCCGGCTACCAGGTCATGTGCCTGTGCCGAAAGCCGCCTCTGTTCGTTTTCGGCACCTTCCATCCCCAGATATGCCAGGTAGGTTTTCTTACCGTTTCTTTCATCACTGCCCGCAGGCTTGCCTATTTCTTCGGTCGTTCCGGTGACATCCAGTATGTCATCCTGTATCTGGAAAGCAACTCCCAGGCATCTTGCCGCCTCTGAGAAAGTGTCCGCAATACTACCATCAGCACCTGCCAGTAACGCTCCGCATACCATGGAAGCCTGGAGCAGGGCCGAAGTCTTATTCTCATAGACGAACAGGATATCTTCTTCCGACAGTTCCAGATTCTTCTCCTCAGCCTCCACATCCACAGCCTGCCCGCCTATCATCCCATAGATTCCTGCCCTGTCAGCCAGTACGCCAAGAGCCTTAAGTATATTCGCATTGTCTGCTGCTGAGGCTGAGAATGCCGTACTCTTTAAAGCTGTTTCAAATGCACTGTTTAAAAGCCCGTCCCCTGCAAGCACTGCCATTCCTGCACCATACTTAGCATGAGTTGAAGGGATTCCCCGGCGTATCATATCATTATCCATTTCAGGCAGGTCATCATGCACAAGAGAATAGTTATGTATCATCTCTATTGCAGCGCAGAAAGGCTCAGCCAGCTCACCTTCCCCGCCGCACATCTCATATGCTGCCATCATGATTACGGGACGCAGCCTTTTGCCGCCTGCACCTACGCTATAGTCCATTGCCTCTATGACCGTAGCCTGGGGGCCCGCAATCTCAGGCAGATAATTCCTTACGATATTTTCTGCACGTTCCGTTCTTTTCTTAAGTTCAGCTTCAAAATCCATATATACTCCATCTGCGGTACTGTTTATTCAAAATCAGCAGCACTTCCGTCAGCCATAAGTGCCTTGACCTTTTTTTCCACATCATCGATTTCCTCAGCACAGGCCTTCAGCCTTTTCACGCTGTCCTCATACAGTTTGAAAGCCTCTTCCAAGGGCAGGTCTGACTGCTCCATCTTTTTTAAGCTTTCCTCTACTGCTGAAAAATTTTCTTCCAATGTTATTTTATCCGTATTTTTTGCCTCTGTCATATTTCCCCTTCCTGCCGGTTTTAGCGGCATCACTAATCCTCTGAGAAACTATACCAACTGTATTTTCTTAACATTTCTGACTTCCGTACTTATCTCACCGTCAATGACACGTATCAGCAGATTCTGACCAGCTTCCGTATCTTCTATGCTCTTAACCGGCCTGTTCGAACCATCTGTCAGATATCCGTAGCCCCGGCTTATTTTTTCCAGCGGTGAAACTGCTCTTAACCGCTCCCTTGTCACATCAAACCGGTGTCTGGATGTCTGCAGCCGCCGTGTAATCGCTGCATCTGCCCCATTCCTCATTTCATCATATTCAGACCTTCGTTCTTTTAGCACAGCATCAATGCTGCGGCCCAGTTCTTTCCTGTATCTTTCGGCTTTCTCCTTAAAGCTCTTCAGCTTATTTTCAGGGGCCTGGCTGTCATTTCTGAGGGACAGCTCTTCATACTTATGTTTTTTATCCCTGAGCACCCCAAACATCTGCTGTATGACTCTTGCCTCAAGATGCTCAGAGTTCTTTTTTTCAGCCCTTATGCGCATATCCATCAGAGAATCCAGCCTGTCCTGCATATCCCTCCACCTGCGCACAAGCGCATGATAATCAAATACCGCGATCTCTGCTGCCGCCGAAGGTGTAGGCGCCCTTAAGTCCGCCACATAATCCGCTATAGTAGTATCCGTCTCATGTCCAACAGCAGAGATAATAGGTATGGAACAGTCAAATATTGCCTGGGCCACCTTTTCCTCATTGAAGGCCCAAAGATCTTCTATAGAGCCGCCTCCCCTTCCCACGATCATCAGGTCCACACCGTAAGCTTCCAGGGTCTTTATACCCTTTACAATGCTGTCCGCAGCCTGTGTTCCCTGAACAAGAGCAGGATAGAGAACTATCTGTATTCCGGGGTAACGTCTTTTTGAAACATTTATTATGTCCCTCACTGCTGCTCCGGTGGGTGCTGTCACAACCCCCAGGGTCTTTACATACCTAGGTATGGGCTGTTTGTATTCCTGTGCAAACAGTCCCCGCTCTGCAAGGTCTCTCTTTAGCTTTTCAAACTTTTCCGCAAGATCCCCCGCCCCCGCATTCTCTATCTTCTCCGCGATAAGCTGATACCTGCCCGATGGTGCATAAACATCTATCTTTCCGTATGCAACCACCTTCATGCCCTCTTCCAGCCGGAATTTCAGACCGGAAGTCCTGTTCTTGAACATCGCAGCCGCTATTATGGCATTCTCATCTTTGAGACTGAAATATATATGGCCTGACCTGTGATATGTGAGATTACTTACCTCACCGCTTACCGCCACCGATCCGAGAAACGGATCGCTTCTGAACATTTTTAAGATATATTCTGTTACCTGGGTAACTGTATATTTATTAACAGGCATAGCTGTCTGCCTCACTTTGGGAAATCTGTGACTGTCCTGTCTCCAATGGGAACCCCCGTAACGAGGACAGCTTATGCAAACTTCGCCAGCACGCCGTTTATGAATTCCGGTGATTTCTCCTGACCATATCTCTTGGCAAGCTCCACGGCTTCGTTAATCGCAATAGCGCTGGAGATATTTTCATCTTCCTTTATCTCATACAAAGCCAGTCTGAGAATAGTAAGCTCAACCTTGCCAATACGTTCTGTATTCCAGCCGGTCATCTTTTCGTTGAGCTGCCTGTCAAGCTCCGGCACAAGCTCCATGATGGAATGAAATTTCTCGGAAACTTCCTTCCTGTCTTCCTCACTCAGAAGATCTGAAGTTTCCTCAGCAGGCTCCTCATCCCAAAGATCCGGTGCTATGTCCTTGTCTTCAATATCTTCCTGCCTGAAAAATAGATCTTCCTGTTCCGGCATATCCTCGGCATTATGAAATTCCGAACGGAAAAGCAGCATAAACAGCCGCTTCCTTATTGCATGTCTGCTCATTTTCTTCTTTTTCTCTTCTTTGATGTATTTGAAGGCTTTGAGGACTGAGGGAATTCAACAGATGCTATCCTGATATTAACATCCGCAACATCAAGCCCTGTCATCGTCTCGATTGCACTCTTAACCTTCTCCTGAACCTTCCTGCAGGTATCCGGAATAGGATATCCATAATCCAGAACAATATAAAGATCGATAGTCACAGTGTGATTTAGCACACTGACTCTCACTCCCTTGGTAAGATTCTTCATTCCCACCATGCTCATGAGTTCATTCGTTATATTACCGAACATTGAAGAAACGCCCTCAACCTCGGAAGCTGCCAATGACGCAATTATGGCAACAACATCATTTGCAACTGCCACAGTGCCGGAGCACTTTGTATCCACACCCAGTTTTATGTTATTTGCATCCATAAGAACCTCCCTGATGCCTTAACAGCGTTCTCTATCAAACATTTGCGTATTATACCAAATATCCGCTATTTTTTCAACTTAATGCGCGGTGTAAAAAAGATTTCTCCGAACTGGGCCAGCAGTATGGCGGCAAAAACGATCACGCATCCGACAATCTGACGCAATGAAAGTTTCTCCCCCAGCAGAAGCCACCCGCCCAGCACACAGAAAACAGACTCGAAGCTCATTAAGAGCGACGCCAGTGTGGGATGCACATTTTTCTGTCCGACAATCTGAAGCGTATATGCTATTCCGCAGGAGAAAAGTCCAGCATACAGGATCGATCCCCAGGCATCAAATCCGGTAAAAGACGCTGTCCATCCCTTACGGCACTCAAATACTGCCATCGGAACGGCAGTAAGAAGCCCGCACACCAGGAACTGTATAGCCGCCATCCGTACTCCGTCAACATCTGCCACAAAGCGGTCTATAAGTATTATCTGTATTGCAAAGGAAAGGGCACTAAGAAGCAGGAGTATATCCTGCCAGGAAATACCGGATGCATCCGTAACGCTTAACAGATATATGCCTCCCATGGTCATTGCCACGGCAGCCCAGATATGTGCCCCGCATTTTTTCCCAAGAAATAATCCTATGACAGGAACAAGTATCAGATAGCAGGCTGTAAGAAAGCCCGCCTTACCCGCGCTCCTTCCGTATGTGATGCCAAGCTGCTGAAGGTTCGTTGCC
>JAILDD010000104.1 GCA_024689605.1 Lachnospiraceae bacterium | reverse complement strand
TTCGGCTTAAACACTTTTGCTGCGATCACACCATCCGCAGCTCTCTCTGAAAAGGAGGTCTAAACTTACTCACTCTTCTTCAACGGTTTATTTGAGTGTAACACAGACAAAAAAAGTATGTCAAGATAAAAATTTTAAGCGTCATTGACGCATAAAAGATATGAATGTAAAATTTATCTGGGTTTTTATTTTTTTGCGGGGGAGTGTAATGGAAAAGCAGGACGGCACGAAAAAGAAAAAAAACAATAGCATAAAATTCTCGGATCTCATGGGCTGGTCCGGAATGAAAAATGCCCTGATCTTTCCTCTTTTAGCTCTTATATTTATCGTAATAATCTTTGTTTATAATGGTCTGCTCCAGACTTACGCCAAGAAAAGTATTCTTGAGGGCGGTGAGCTGAATGCCGAAAATACCGCCGGAGATATTGAACTGTATCTTTCCACCGGTATAAATGCTCTTAATATTTCCAGCTATACCATTGACACCATGATAAAAGAGGGTACTCCGGATGATGAGATCCTGGCTTATATCCAGCACGAGTCGGATGTGATCATAAAGGCTATGCTGCCGGGATCCACGGGTCTCTATGCCTGCATAGACGGGGAATATTACGATGGTCTGGGCTGGGAGCCTTATGAAGGTTTCGTTCCGACAGAAAGGCCCTGGTATAAAAAAGCACTGGCGGGAAACGGCGAAGTGGTGCTTATAGACCCATATCTTGACCTTTATACCGGCGAAGTGATCATGACTCTTGCCAAGGTTCTGTCGGACGGAGAAAGTGTTGTTGCAATTGATGTTACCCTCGGGGAAATCCAGAATATAGTTGAAAAATCTGACACAAACGGACTTTCTTCCGTCAGCATGGTCCTGAGCAGCGAAGGTTTTGTGGTAGCACATTCTGACAGTAATGAACGCGGCAATAATTATCTTGAGGATCAGGACAATATAGGCGGATATATACTGACTACTGTCATGAATTCCCAGGAAAACAGCTTTGACATAAAATATGACAATACAAGCTATACCGTATATTCGTGTCCCATCAATGGAGAGTGGTACAGTATTTCATATGCCGATTCGGACAAAGTCTACAGACCTATCAGACTCATAGTAATACTGAGCGTAGTGTCAATAGTGCTCACACTCATTACCTTTGCGATCATCACCATCAACTCTGCCAGGAAGGAGCTGGCAAATCAGCGTCTTCAGACCCTAATAAATTCTACGGCTGATATCTATATGTCCCTTTGCGACCTGGATGTTATTAACGGAAATGTAACAGAGATAAAAAATGTTAATCCGGCTATTTCAAAGGCGGTTGCGTCTGTAGACCACAATCTGAACGAAGTATTCTTTAACATAATGAATAATCTTCCGGAATCCCCCACGAAGAAAGCTGCTGTGGAATTTACGGATATGAATACCATAGACGAGCGTATGAAGGATGTGGATACTCTGACGGTTGAGTACCAGAGCTTCGGCAATATCTGGGTAAGAGCAAGGCTTATAGTATCTGAACGGACCAAGGACGGCAGGGTATCCCATGTATTATGGATGCTTGAAAATATCACAAGGGAACGTGAAGAAAGAGAAAGGCTTAAGAACATATCCGACAGTGCGGTGGCAGCCAACGAGGCTAAGTCTGCATTCCTTTCCAATATGTCCCATGAGATCAGGACACCTATTACCGCTGTTCTCGGAATGAACGAAATGATCCTTCGCGAATGCGATGATCCGTCGATCATATCCTATGCGAATAATATCAAAAGTGCCGGCACTTCGCTGCTGGTACTGATCAATGACATCCTTGATTTCTCCAAGATCGAGTCTGGCAAGATGGACATAATTCCCGTGGAGTATGAAACAAGGACTCTGCTGAATGACCTGAAGAATCTGATAAGACCCAAGGCTGATGCCAAGGAGCTTAAATTCATAATGGATATAGATCCGGAACTTCCAAGCGGACTTTTCGGTGACGAGGTAAGGATCAAGCAGGTGATCACGAACCTTCTGACCAATGCAGTTAAATATACCGAAAAGGGAAACGTTACCCTTAAGGTTGGCTTCAGCAGGAAGACAGATGATGCCATCGGGCTGAAAGTTTCCGTGACTGATACCGGTATGGGTGTCAGGAAGGAAGATATGGAAAAGCTTTTTGCCCAGTTTGTCAGGCTGGATGAAAAGAAGAACAGGAATATTGAGGGCACCGGACTGGGCCTGAATATTACCAGCAATCTTCTCCATATGATGGGAGGAGAGCTTAATGTGGAAAGCGAGTATGGAAAGGGTTCCGTATTTTCTTTTGAGATCAGCCAGCCTGTCAGGAACAGTAAGCCTATTGGCGACTATGAAAAGGCTGCGGACAATGGTGCTGCCAAAGAAAAATACATGCCGAAGTTTAAAGCTCCGGATGCCCGTGTCCTCATGGTGGATGATACGCCCATTAATATAGTGGTATTCAAGGGGCTTCTGAAAAAGACAGAGATCAGGGTGGATTCTGCCACTGGCGGCCAGGAGTGTATCGAAATGGCCATTAAGAACAAGTATGACATCATATTCCTTGACCATATGATGCCCGTCATGGACGGAATAGAAACCCTTAAGGAGCTCAGGGAAAAGCATCCGGATAATCCCAATGCAGATACGCCCATAGTTTGCCTTACCGCAAATGCCATATCCGGTGCAAAGGATACATATATGGAGGCGGGGTTTACCGACTATCTCACAAAACCCATAAATCCTGCAAAGCTGGAAGAGATGATCTTTTCATATCTTCCCGAGGGAATGGCTAGGGAGATATAGCGGCAGTGACATTCACACTTGAGTATATTATGCCGATAAAGTATAATTTGCTGTAGTTGCTCAGGACAGCCCGAAGCACTTGCTGCCGTAACTGGAATAACCGATAGGTTCTGAACAGTTATAATTTGCTGGTAAAAAAGCAGGGATGCATGTCCCTGCCTTGAAATAAGAACAATAAACGGAGGAAAAGAAAAATGGTTGCATGGAATAACCTTGATACGCTTGGTTCTTACAAGGAATTAGAGAAAAAGGAAAAAGTAGTTTTAAAGGATGTAATGAGCGGTGACAGCGGTGCTGACCGTGTGAAGAAATATACAATGCCTATGGCAGCAGGCCTTAATTATAACTATGCTGCAAAGGCTGTAAATGACGACATCATTGACGGACTTGCAAAGCTTGCAGAAGAAGCACAGCTTATAGAAAAGTTTGAGGCTCTTTACAATGGTGAAGTGATCAATACCGGTGAGAAGAGACTGGTTCTTCACCAGCTTACCCGTTCACAGCTCGGAAACGATGTTGTAAAGGATGGCGTGAACAAGAGAGAGTTTTATGTAGCACAGCAGAAGAAGATCGCTGACTTTGCCAATGACGTACACGCAGGCAAGATCGTAAACGGTGCAGGCGAGAAGTTCACAACCGTTGTTCAGATCGGTATCGGCGGTTCTGACCTTGGCCCCCGTGCTATCTACATTGCACTTGAGAACTGGGCAAGAAAGACCGGCAATTTCAATATGGAAGCTAAGTTCATCAGCAACGTGGATCCTGACGATGCAGCAGGGGTTCTTCAGGGAATCGATGTTGCACATTCACTTTTCGTACTTGTGTCAAAGTCAGGTACTACACTTGAGACCCTTACAAACGAGTCTTTTGTAAAGGATGCCCTTAAGAAGGCAGGCCTTGATGCTTCCAGGCACATGGTAGCAGTTACCAGTGAGACTTCACCCCTTGCAGGCAACAGCGACTACCTGCAGGCATTCTTCATGGATGATTTCATCGGCGGAAGATTTTCATCCACCTCGGCAGTAGGCGGTGCAGTACTTTCACTTGCATTCACACCTGAGGTATTCGCAAGCTTCTTAAACGGAGCAGCTGAGGAAGATAAGCTTGCAACTAACAAGAATGTAAGAGAAAATCCTGCAATGCTTGATGCACTTATCGGTGTATATGAAAGAAACGTGCTCGGTTTCCCTTCAACAGCTCTTCTTCCTTACTCACAGGCACTCAGCCGTTTCCCTGCTCATCTTCAGCAGGCAGACATGGAGTCCAACGGTAAGAGCGTTAACCGTTTCGGTGAGTTTGTAAATTATCCTACAGGTCCTGTACTTTTCGGTGAGCCGGGAACAAACGGACAGCATTCCTTCTATCAGCTGCTTCACCAGGGAACGGATATCATCCCTCTGCAGTTCATCGGTTTCAAGGACAGCCAGCTTGGCGTTGATGTAGACATCCAGGGCAGCACCAGCCAGAAGAAGCTCTGTGCAAACGTGGTTGCCCAGATAATCGCTTTTGCATGCGGCAAGGATGACGAGAACAACAACAAGAAGTTTGCAGGAAACCGTCCTTCCAGCATCATTGTAGGAAAGCAGCTTACACCTGAGTCTGTTGGTGCCCTTCTTTCACACTTTGAGAACAAGATCATGTTCCAGGGCTTCCTGTGGAATGTAAACAGCTTCGATCAGGAAGGCGTTCAGCTGGGTAAGGTACTTGCAAAGAAGGTACTTGCACACGAGACAGACGGCGCACTTAAGGAATTCAGCGACCTGTTCGAAATCTGATCAGTGGCAGGATTTTAAACTGGTAACTGTTCAGAATCTATCGGTTCTTCCGGTTACTTAAAATATATCATTAAACCACGGGATACGTCCCGTGGTTTTTTATGAAAAAGGGGATTTCGTCACCCCTGCACGATTTTTAAACTGTCATAACTTAGTTTACATAAAAGGTGTTATTATTTCTAAAATAGTGGTATCATATAACGGATGTTGAGATGTTATGCTGCACTAAACAGGTAAGTTTTATGCTTTTGAATAATAAAAGAATAGTTCCGGCGGCTCTTTTAACGGTTCTTATGCTGGGGGCTGCGGGATGTGAAAATAATCCGGGAAATGTATCGGATAATTCAGCGGTTTCGGAAAATACCGTATCGGAGAATGTAACACTGAACCTTCCTGCGCCTGTTACATATTCGGGCCTGGATTTTTCTGTTCCCGAGGGATTTACGGAAGCGGCGGGCAATACCGAAGATAATAAGGTTTATAAGGGACCTATGTCCGTGGATGATTCGTATATTGCCTACAAGGTCAGTGAAAAAGATCCCGGCGACGATTACAGCATAATGACAAAAGAGGATATGCAGGCAGAACTTAACCGCGATGTCAGCAGCAATGCCGCTATTACCGAATTTTACAACGAGGATCTCGGAGAGGGTGTGAGACGTATCAAGACACGTATGGTCTACCGTAAGGACGACAAGGACTTTAGTGTGGCTATGTATATCTATGTTACGGATCAGAAAGTTTTTACCCTCATATATCAGATAGAGCCCGGGGCAAAATGGGCGGCGGAATATGAACAGAGCCAGAACAGCATAGAACTGGTGAGGGAATAGAATAAATTACAACGGAGGAAAAAACATGGGTGTAAAGCCAACATTAGTAATACTGGCGGCAGGTCTGGGAAGCCGATACGGCGGTCTGAAGCAGATAGATCCGGTAGATGAAGAAGGACACAAGATCATAGATTTTTCAATCTATGATGCGCTCCGCGCCGGATTCGGCAAGGTGGTATTCATAATAAAAGAGGAAAATGAGGCAGATTTCCGTTCCTGCATAGGCGACCAGGTGAGCCGCAAGATGCCGGTGGAATACGTTTATCAGAAAATGGATGCCATCCCTGAGGGAACCGTTATTCCCGAAGGCAGGGTTAAGCCCTGGGGAACAGCTCACGCAATCTACTGTTGCAGGGATGTGGTGAAGGAGCCTTTCGCAGTCATCAATTCCGATGACTACTACGGCGTGAGCGCATATAAGACGCTGGCCGGCTTTTTGAATGATCCTGTTTCGAAAAAAGAGGGACAGGCTGCGTACTGCATGGTGGGATACCTTCTGGGCAATACCCTGACGGATAACGGATATGTATCCAGAGGGTGCTGCAGGAGCGATGAAGAGGGATTCCTTTCAAAGATTGAAGAGCTTACCCATATTGAAAAAGGCGGCGAGGGAGCAGTTTACACCCTGGCAGACGGTACTACCGGAAGCCTTGGGCTGGATACCCTGGTATCAATGAATATGTGGGGCTTTGAGCCTTCAATATTCCCGAGGTTAGGAAAAGCTTTAGATGAGTTCTTCAAGAACGGCATTGAAGCGGATCCCCTTAAGTCGGAATGCTTCCTGCCTATAGAGGTGGGCAAGATGGTAAATGCGGATGAGGTTTCCGTAAAGGTGCTTTCATCTGAGGATAAGTGGTTCGGTGTTACCTATAAGGAGGACAAGCCCGGTGTAATGGCATCCATTGCCGAGCTTAAGGCAAAGGGCGTATATCCCGACAAGCTCTGGGAATAAAGCGTTACAGGATCAGAAAAGAGAAAAATATGTATCAAGTGGATTTTGACAAACCTATACATGTGCATTTCATGGGAATCGGCGGCATAAGCATGAGCGGCCTGGCGGAGATACTTTTATCCGAAGGCTTTACCGTATCCGGTTCCGACATGAAGGAAAGCGAGCTGACAAAGCATCTGGAAGAAAAGGGTGCAAAAGTCTTTATCGGCCAGAAAAAGGAAAATATTACCGACGGTATCGATCTGATGGTCTATACAGCGGCGATATCACCGGATAATGAGGAATATAAAGAGGTCCTGAGCAAGGGAATACCAACGCTTACGAGGGCGGAACTTTTAGGCCAGATAATGCGGAACTATAAGCTTCCGATAGCTGTCAGCGGAACACATGGCAAGACCACTACCACATCAATGGTGTCCGAGATACTTCTGAAGGCAGATGACGACCCCACCATTACCGTGGGCGGGATACTCAAGGACATAGGCGGCAACCTGCGTATCGGCGGCAATGATTTCTTTGTAGCCGAAGCCTGTGAGTATACCAACAGCTTCCTTTCATTTTTCCCTAAAGTTGCTATCATCCTCAATATAGAGGAGGACCACCTTGATTTCTTCAAGGACATAAATGATATCCGTACATCCTTCAGGAAATTTGCTTCACTGCTTCCTGAGGACGGCACGCTGATAATCAATTCACAGATCGACGATTACAAAGAGCTTACAAAGGATCTTTCCTGCAGGGTCATCACATATGGAAAGGATGACAGTGCGGATTATTATGCAACGGACATTTCCTATGATGACATGGGACATGGCTGTTATACCATGCATAAAAAGAACCCTGACGGCAGCGAGGAGACCGCAGAAGTTGCCCTTTCTGTTGTGGGCGAGCACAATGTCTATAACTCGCTGGCAGCCCTGGCAGCAGGCGATGTTGCAGGCGTGGACAGGGAGACGGCAGTGGGAGCCCTCAAGGGATTCCACGGTACCGACAGGCGTTTTGAGAAAAAAGGTGAGATCCATGGTGTGACGGTGATAGATGATTACGCACACCATCCGACTGAAATAAGGGCCACATTAAAGGCCGCTAAAAACTATCCGCACAAAAAACTCTGGGTTGTATTCCAGCCTCATACCTATACCAGGACCAAGGCGTTCCTGGATGATTTTGCAGATGCCTTAAGTGATGCTGATGTGGTGCTGCTTACGGATATCTATGCGGCCAGGGAAAAGAATACCATAGGCATATCTTCAAGGGATCTTTTAAAAAAGCTTAAGGATAAGGGACAGGAAGCTTATCACTACAGCTATTTTGATGACATTGAGAACCATATCCTTCTCAATGTTTCGGAGGGGGACCTTGTGATGACTATAGGTGCAGGGGATGTTTACAGGGTCGGCGAGCATATACTTGGTGAGAATTAAGGTGCCAAAAATCCAGTAAAATCAAGGCTTTCCGGTCTTCAATTGACATTTTTGACGAATTTTAACATTTCCCGTGCCATAATTTTGGGAAGATTTTTTTTAACAAAAATGATGTTGATGAAAAAGTGCGTAGTTACGCACTTTTTTTGATTTTTTTGGGGTTATCCACATTATCCACATCGGCAGAAACCCTTATTTTATGCGGTGTTGTGTACATTGGCCAGGTTGATTTTGACACATAAGGTGGTATACTTTTTTTGCGGTGAAGGGCATGCGTAAAACCATGCCTGTTTCATGCGGATATGCCATTGGCATTCATGGTCCCGGGGGGAGCAGAATACTGTGGTTATCATGACTAACTACGAGGGGATACACGGACAGCTATGTCGGGAATTAGTCTTATCGCTGATACAGAAAGCGGCGTTACAGAGTTATCGAATATATTCATAGAGCATTACATGAGCGATGCAAATGAAGTCCAGCTCAAGTTATACATATATCTTCTCAAACTCCGCAGCACAGGGCGCAGTGTGGAGTTTTCGGATATAGTGGACTTTCTGGATTTTTCCGAAAGGGATGTGATGCGTGCTCTTCATTACTGGGAGGAGAAGCATCTCATATATGTGGGCTACAGGAAGGATACCCTGGGTGAGGATGATGTACATAAGCCGGGCAGGAAGAGCTCACGTGCATATGCTAAAAAGGCAGAGTCCATTACGTCTATACGTTTCGCTGATCCGGCTGAGCTCCTTTACCGTATGGATGCGGACAGCGAGAGGCTTATGAGCGTGGAGGAGGAAGAGCCTGCGGATGTTCCCGAGACTGAGGAACAGGATTGCTACAGTGATGAGGATATTGCTTCCGATGCGCAGCCGGCAGGACACAGGTCAGTAAGGAACAGGAAGAAAGTGGAAGATATGGAGATCGATCCGGACAAGATAAAGGGTGCTTATACAGTTGCAGATGTAAAGGAATACAAAAAGAGTAAGGACGCCAAGACACTTGTTACGGCTGCACAGCTTTATTTCGGACGGCCCATAGGAAGCACGGAGATCACTTCCATAATGTTTCTTTCATACAGCCTGAAAATGCCTGTGGATCTGATCGACTATCTGATGCAGTACTGTGCTGAGAATAAAAAGGATTTTTATGCCGTGGAGGCGACTGCACTGCAGTGGCTTGAGAATGGCGTAGACAGTGTTGAAAAGGCAAAGGAGTACTGCAGCGCACAGATAAAGGCGCCTGATGCCAGGGAGAAGGCAGTGCTGTCACTTCTGGGAAGAAACGGCAATTTTGCCCAGGGTGAGCTGGATGCCGTGCACAGATGGTTTACCACCTACGGTTTTTCCGAGGAGATCATAAAGGAAGCTTGCAACAGGACTGTTGTGAATGTTGAGGATCATCGCATAGCTTATGCGGAAAAAATACTGAAGGACTGGTTCAACAGCGGTGTCAGTATTGTTGAAGATATAGAGTCTCTTGATGAGGAGTACCGCAAGAAAAGAGCAGGAGCAAAAGCAGCAACCTCCGGACATACGACATCTGCCGGTCAGGCAAGAGCCGGGAAAAAGAACGGCACCTTCGGTAATTTTGAAGAAAGACAGGATGATTACGACCTGCTTGTGAAGAAGCTTTCGAAGAAATGATGAGAACAGATGCTTACCAACAGACAGTATGACAAAATAAAGCTCATATACGAAGAGAGGCGCAGAAACAGGGATAAGCTTAAGCTTAAGCGGCAGACAGAAGTGTTTGGTAAACTTCCGGAATACAGGGAGCTTGATACCGCAATCCGCAACCTGTCAATAAAGACGGCACTTAAGTCTTTTGACATAGAGGATGAAGAGGAACGCAGACAGCTGACGGGCTCTGTGATAATCAGAATGCGCCAGATGGAAAACGAAAAGAAGCAGCTTCTTTTGTCGGCAGGATATCCGGAGGACTATCTGGAGCCGCCCTATGAATGTCCGGACTGCAGGGACACAGGTTACATCGGAAATGAAAAGTGCAGCTGCCTTCGCCAGCTTGAGATAGAACAGTTATATGAGAGCCTTAATATGAAGGCCTGGCTGGAGGGCAAGAGTTTTGAACTTGCTGATGAGTCCTACTATGAGGGAGATGACCTGGATAATTTCCGCTATGTCCTGAAAGTCAGCCATGAAATGGTGGACCGCTTTGATGAGGATCACAGAGGCATGGTACTGTACGGGAATGTAGGTACCGGAAAGACTTTCATGGCAGGGTGCATTGCAAGGGCACTTATGGAGGAAGGGTATTTTGTGCTTTCCTACAGTGCGTCGGGGCTTTTTGAACAGATATCCAATGCAATGTACGGCTCAAACAAAAATGAGCTTAATTCTTTAAACGAGATGCTGTATAATTGTGACCTACTGGTGATAGATGACCTGGGGACCGAATATCCCAATGATTTTACCAAGTCCTGCCTGTTCAGGATATACAATAAGAGGCTGGACAGTGGCAGGCCTATACTTATCACCACAAATATGTCGCCATCGGTGCTGAAGGATACTTATACCGAGAGATTTGCTTCCCGTCTCTTTTCCGTTGATAACAGACTCTGCGAGATGACCGGAAGAGATATCAGGGGGCTGAAGGCTTTAAGGGCAAGAATGGCGGAGCTGAACGGCAGCTGACGCGGTTATTATATGAATTTCCATGACAGACAAGCACTGTCATTGAAAATACATCAAGTATATTTTTTAGGAATCTCACATCAGAAAGAGAGGAAAACTATGTCGCCTGTAAAAGATGAGATCAGAAATCTTAACACCATTCCCGTGGGTTCACTGGGCATTATCCCCCTTGAAGGCTGCAAGACCATGGGCGAAAAGGTAGATCAGTACCTTGTTAGATGGCGTAAGGAGAGGGAAAACGAGCATGCAGACACGCTGGCATTCTCGGGCTACGAGAGGGATACTTATATACTGAATGCAACCGTTCCCCGTTTTGGCTCGGGTGAGGCAAAGGGCATAATCAAAGAGTCTGTAAGAGGCACGGATCTCTTCCTGATGGTTGATGTGTGCAATTTCAGCATGACATATAAGCTTTTCGGACAGATAAACCACTATTCACCGGATGATCACTACGCAGACTTAAAGAGAGTGATCGCTGCTGTGGGAGGTAAGGCGAGAAGGATCACTGTGATCATGCCTTTCCTTTATGAGAGCAGACAGCATAAGCGTACGGCAAGAGAATCCCTGGACTGTGCATATGCACTTCAGGAACTCACAGCCATGGGCGTTGACAATATCATCACCTTTGATGCGCATGATCCCAGGGTACAGAATGCAATCCCTCTTAAGGGTTTTGAGACTGTTCAGCCTGCATATCAGTTCATCAAGGCTATGTGCAAGAAGCATAAGGACCTTAATTTTGATGTGGATCACATGATGGTAATAAGCCCGGACGAAGGCGGAATGAGCAGGGCAATATACATGGCTAACGTACTTGGCCTGGATGTGGGCATGTTCTACAAGCGCCGTGATTATACCAAGATCGTTGACGGACGTAATCCCATTGTTGCCCATGAGTTCCTTGGTTCCAGCGTAGAGGGCAAGGATATGATCATAGTGGACGACATGATCGCTTCCGGCGAAAGCATGCTGGAGGTTGCAAAAGAGCTTAAGAAGCGCAAGGCAGGCAGGATATTCTGCTGCTCAACCTTCGGTCTTTTCACCAGCGGTCTTGAGCTTTTTGATAAGGCATACGAGGAAGGTACGATCTGCAGCATCCTTACCACAAACCTTATCTACCAGACTCCGGAGCTGCTTAGCCGCGACTGGTATATCAACTGTGATATGAGCAAGTACATAGCATATATAATCGATACCCTCAACCATGATGTATCCATAAGCGATCTTCTTGATCCCAGCGAGCGTATCCAGAGCCTTATCACAAGATACAAGGCGGAGAATTCATAACTACCTGTTATACTTTTCTGCTGATTCAGCATTCAGTTGTTATATGAATTGGTTTGCATATCATTAAGAGGATCCGTCATACCGAGGGGTGTGACGGACCCTTTTTTTATGTTAAAACTTTACATTACGTCACATTATATTGACGGTTCAGAGAAAAAATTAATTCTTTACTCTGTTGGATGATTTTACAATGTTCACATATATTAAAAGTGAATTACGCTTTTTTATTGTGAAAAATTTTCAGCAAATTGCACAAGATATTGTAGATTTGTGAAAAGATACCACAAAAATCAAAAAAATCACAAACTTTTTTGTGAAAAATATTCACATCCTGAGTTTCTTATGTTATAATGTTCTTCGTTAAGCAGTAACCTTTCGGGAGAAATTCCGAAGGGTTACATATTCATTTTCAAAAACAGCATGAGGTGACGAGATGGTAAAAAAAGAGATGATTGCTATGCTTCTGGCGGGGGGCCAGGGTAGCAGACTGGGCGTGCTGACCAGGAAGGTTGCAAAGCCGGCTGTTTCTTTTGGTGGAAAGTACAGGATCATAGACTTTCCCCTGAGTAACTGTATTGATTCCGGTGTTGATACTGTAGGTGTTCTTACCCAGTATCAGCCTCTGCGTCTTAATACGCACATCGGTATCGGTATTCCCTGGGATCTGGACCGCAACGTGGGTGGTGTGACTGTTCTTCCTCCTTATGAGAAGAGCACTAACAGTGAGTGGTACACCGGTACGGCTAATGCCATATATCAGAATATTGATTATATGGAGAGCTTCAATCCGGAGTATGTACTGATCCTTTCAGGTGACCATATCTACAAGATGGATTATCAGGTAATGCTTGATTTCCACAAGAAGAATGGCGCTGAAGTTACTTTGGCTGTTATGCCTGTACCCATGGAGGAGGCTAAGCGTTTTGGTATCGTCATCACTGATGACAATTCCAAGATTCAGGATTTTGAAGAAAAGCCTGAGCATCCCCGTTCAAATCTTGCATCCATGGGTATCTATATCTTCAACTGGAAGACTCTTAAAGAAGCCCTTATCGCCAAGGCTGATCAGCCTGCACTTGATTTCGGTAAGCATGTAATTCCTTACTGCCACAGCAAGCAGGCACCCATATATGCATATGAGTACAATGGCTACTGGAAGGATGTAGGAACTCTTCATTCTTACTGGGAAGCAAATATGGAGCTCATCGATATCATCCCTGAGTTCAATCTTTACGAGGAATATTGGAAGATCTACACCAAGTCCGACGCGCTTACACCTCAGTATATCTCATCAGAGAGCAAGGTGGAGAGATGTCTTATCGGTGAAGGTGCTGAAATCCACGGTGAAGTGTACAGCTCAATCATCGGCTGCAATGTCGAGATAGGCAAGGGCACTGTGGTACGTGATTCCATAATCATGAATGATACTGTTATCGGTGAGGGCTGCGAGATCAATAAGACCATAATTGCAGAGAACACCGTGCTTGGCAATGGTGTCAAGACCGGTACCGGTGAGGAAGTGGACAATGAGACAGATCCTCATATTTACAATAACGGTCTGGTCTGCATAGGTGAGAAGACCACCGTTCCCGATAATGTTTCTATCGGCAAGAATTCCGTTGTATATGGCAAGACTGACGCATCTGATTATCCGGGCGGAGTTCTTGGCAGCGGCAAGACATTGATCAAGGAGGGTGAGAAAGCATGAGAGCAATGGGTATCATCCTCGCCGGCGGCGGGATGAAAAACAGCAGGATGGGTGAACTGGCAGCAAAGAGAGCCGTTGCGGCTATGCCTGTGGCAGGAAGCTACAGAAGTATTGATTTCGCACTCAGCAACATGAGTAACTCACACATCCAGAAGGTCGCTGTACTTACACAGGATAATGCAAGAAGCCTTAACGAGCATCTGAGTTCATCCAAGTGGTGGGATTTCGGACGTAAGCAGGGTGGAATGTATGTATTCACACCGACCAGGACACTGGACAATACCGACTGGTATCGCGGAACAGCAGATTCTATCGCACAGAACATTGAGTTCATCAAGGACAGCCACGAGCCGTATGTAGTGATTGCATCAGGCGACTGCGTATACAAGATGGATTACGGCAAGGTGCTTGAGTATCACATCGACAAGAAGGCAGATATCACAGTAGTATGCAAGGAAATGCCTGAGAATGTAAATGTGGATCGTTTCGGCTGCGTGCAGACAGATGCTGACGGAAGGATCACAGATTTCGAAGAGAAGCCCGTACAGGCTAAGTCCAATACTATTTCCTGCGGCATCTATATCATCAGAAGAAGACAGCTTGTTGAGATGATCGAAAAGGCTGCACTTGAGAACAGATATGATTTCGTAAAGGATGTTCTTATCAGATATAAGGATATCAAGCGTATCTATGCATACAAGATGGATGATTACTGGAAGAATATTTCAACGATTCAGGATTACTATGATACCAATATGGATTTCCTTAATCCTGAGATCCGCAAGTATTTCTTCAAGACTTTTCCGGATATATATTCCAAGGTGGATGACCTTCCTCCCGCAAAGTACAATGTGGGTGTTGAGGTAAGGAACAGTCTGGTTGCCAGCGGAAGCATTATAAACGGCGTGGTTGAGAATTCAGTCATCTTCAAGAAGGCATTTATCGGAAGCAACTGTACCATAAAGAACTCGATAATCCTTAATGACGTTTATATCGGCGATAATTCTTATATAGAGAACTGCATCGTTGAAAGCCGCAGCACCATTAGGGCTAATTCAGTCCAGAAGGGTGAAGAGGGCATCAAGATAGTTGTTGAGAAGAATGAAAGATATGTAATTTAAAAATTTTTCAGAGAAAGGAAACTTAGGGGGCAAACGGGGTTATGAATGTAACAGATGTACGTATCAGAATGGTTGACAAGGAAAAGGAAGGAAAGCTCAGGGCTGTAGCTTCCATCACTATTGATGATTGCTTTGTGATCCATGATATCAAGATCATCGAGGGTGATCATGGGCTGTTCATAGCGATGCCCAGCCGCAAGGCTCAGGATGGAACTTATAAGGATATCGCACATCCTATCAATTCCTCGACCAGGACTGAGCTGCAGGAGCTTATCCTGAAGCGTTACGGAACAGCAGCTCAGGAGAGTGTTTAAAAAGATTTTTTGCGGACGCTTAATTTTCAGAGAAGAACCGCATGGGGTAAAGGTGTGCACAGGCGCACTGATGAAAAGGGGTTAAAGAGCAGGAGGACCGGAATGTACCGGTCTTTTTGCGTTTATTGAAACATGTATAAAAGAAAACCTGATTATCGTGATATAATTACTTGAGTTTGTATGTGGCAATTTAGGCCGGCGCGGAGCAGCTGCTGATGATGCACTAAATTGCTGCGATCGTTTCATGAATTGAGGTAATATGACATGTACATGGTAGCGGGCCTGGGGAATCCCGGGAGAAAATATGACGGAACAAGGCATAACTGCGGCTTTGAGACCTTAGATATACTTATGACAAAGTATGATGTGACCCTGACGGATACGAGAAGCAAGGCTTTCTTTGGCAAGTGCATTATAGAAGGACAGAAGACTCTGCTGGTAAAGCCGCAGACATATATGAACTTAAGCGGCGATGCCATCAGGGGACTCTGTGATTATTATAAGATCGATCCGGAGAATGAGCTCATAGTCATATGTGATGACATCAGCCTTGTGCCCGGCAACATCCGTGTTCGCAGCGCGGGTTCCGCAGGGGGACATAACGGGCTTAAGGATATCATTGCTAAATTGGGAACCGATGCGTTTACAAGGGTAAGGATCGGTGTTGGCGAAAAGCCTGCAGGCTGGGACCTGGCTGATTTTGTGCTGGGGCATTTTTCCGGAGATGATGTGAAGCTTGCCGAAAAAGGAAGGGAGCTGGGCGCGGAAGCCATTGAGCGGATCATCGGCGGCGAGAGCATGGACAAGATAATGAGCAGATACAATGTGAAGCAGCATCCGGCGAAGGAAACTCAGGGATGAAGATTTTAAATGAACCTCTGCACGGGCTGGGCTGGTTTGACGATGCCCTTTCCATGATAGATGCAGGGGACGCCAGACTCTCAATTTCGGGAGTGGCAGATTCCGGAAAACTACACATGATAAATGCGCTGGGCGAGGCAACGGATGTCTCGCTGGTTTTGACGTACTCTGATGTGCGGGCCGGACAGTTTGCGGAGGAGTACCGTTTCTTCGATAAGAACTCTTGCAGATATCCTGCAAAAGATCTCATTTTTTATCAGGCTGACATAAACGGGGGACAGATGCAGGGTGAGCGCCTTGGCGTGATGCGTAAACTCATTGCGGGTGAAAAGGTGACGATATTCACTACTCTTGATGCCCTGCTTGAGAGATGCATTCCCTTAATTATTATAGAAGAACACATACTGAAGATAAGCAAGGGCGGCCTGCTGGAGGAGAGGGCGGCCGAGCTGCTGCTTACGGAAATGGGATATACCAGGACCGGAGGTACCGTGGAGGTACCGGGAGAGTTTTCCGTAAGAGGAGGCATCATAGATATTTTTGATGCCACCGGTTCTGTTCCCTTCAGAATAGAACTGTGGGGGGACGAGGTAGAATCCATCCGCAGCTTTGATGTGAACAGTCAGCGTTCCATAGAGGAGCTTGACGAAATAACGGTTTTCCCTGCCAGGGAGCTGATACTGGACCGTGAAAAAAAGGGTGACGGCTATGCTGTCATCAAGGAAGAAATGGAAAATGCCATAAAGGAATTTATGGATGCCATGAAGCCTGAGGAAGCCAGCCGGCTGAAGGTCCGTCTTGGCGAGCTTGAGAATGCCCTTCTCCACGATATCGGAAGCATAAATTACGACAGCTATATAAATTATTTTTACGATGAAACCATATCCCTGCTGGATATCCTTGCGAAAAGGAAGCACTGCATCTTCATTGATGAGCCGGACCGGACCGTAGAGCACGGCAACCTCACGGTGCAGGAGTTTGAGGAGAGCATGAAGAACCGCCTGAAGGCGGGGTACGTAACGAAGGGGCAGACAGACATACTCTATTCAGTCAACGACACGATGCACAGGCTGGCTAAGGACAATACTGTCCAGCTTGCCGACATGGAACCTATATCGCCCCTTTTTGAAAATGAAACACATGAGTTTGTAAGCATTGTGACGCTGGCACCTTACAATAATTCTTTTCCGGCCCTGGTGAGCAACCTGAAAAAAATGCGTGCTGAAGGATACAAGGTGGTGATCCTTTCAGGCTCCAGGTCCAGGGCAAGGCGTCTGGCAGACGACCTGGGCTATGAAGATGTGATCTGTGCCTATACGGAAAGGACGGAGGTGCCCCTGAAACCCAGGGAGATCATGACTGTGTACGGTCATGTGCAGAGGGGATTTACCTATCCTGACCTTAAGTTTACGGTCATTGCTGAAACCGATATTTTCGGCGCAAGGCAGAAGGGGATTAAGAAAAAGAAGGCCAAGTACAGTCCGGGCAAGCGCTTAAGGGATCTGTCGGAGCTGCATATCGGCGACTATGTGATAAATGAGGACTGCGGTGTAGGAATCTACCGCGGCATAGAGGAGGTGGAGGTCGAGTATATCCGCAAGGATTACATGAAGATCGAATACCGTGACGGAGCTTTCCTCTATGTGCCGGCTACGGATTTTGATAAGGTATCGCTTTTTGCGGACAAGGATGCAAAGGCACCGAAACTGAACAAGCTGGGAACCGAGGAGTGGCATCACACCAGGGAAAAGGCAAAGCGTGCGGTGGATGCCATTGCCCAGGAACTGGTGGATCTCTATGCGGAGCGCATGCAGAACAACGGCTACTGCTACAGTACGGACAGCGTATGGCAGCAGGAGTTTGAGGAGATGTTCCCCTATGATGAAACCGAGGATCAGCTGAACGCCATTGACGCCGTGAAGGCAGACATGGAGAGCTCCAAAATAATGGACAGGCTGATATGCGGTGATGTGGGATTCGGCAAAACGGAGGTGGCTATCCGTGCGGCTTTCAAGGCGGTACAGGAAAATAAGCAGGTGGCTTACCTGGTTCCCACCACCATACTTGCTGAGCAGCACTATACCACTTTTATGGACAGGATGAAGGGCTATCCGGTGCGCGTAGAGATGATCTCACGTTTCAGGACTGCCGGCGAGATAAAGAAAGTCCTGGCGGCGTTAAAGGCTGGCGAGGTGGATATCGTTATAGGCACCCACAGGCTTTTGTCCAAGGATGTGCAGTATGCGGATTTAGGGCTTCTGATCATTGACGAGGAGCAGCGCTTTGGTGTATCCCATAAGGAAAAAATAAAGCAGCTCAAGAAAAATGTGGATGTGCTGACACTTACGGCGACGCCCATTCCACGTACCCTTCACATGAGTCTTGCGGGGATAAGGGACATGAGCCTTTTGGAAGAGGCACCTCAGAACCGGCAGCCTATACAGACATATCTCAGTGAGTATAATGACGAGATGGTAAGGGATGCCATCAACAGAGAGCTTAACAGGGGCGGCCAGGTTTACTACGTTTCCAACAGGGTGAAGACCATAACTGATGTGGCAGCAGAAGTTCAGATGCTTGTGCCCCATGCCAGGGTGTCATTTGCTCACGGCCAGATGTCGGAGAACAGCCTGGAAGATATAATGCTTTCGTTCATACATCATGAGATCGACGTGCTGGTTTCCACCACGATTATAGAGACAGGCTTGGATATACCGAACGTTAATACTATAATAATAAGGGATTCTGACAAGCTCGGACTTTCACAGCTCTATCAGCTGAGGGGGCGCGTGGGACGTTCGGACCGAACAGCTTATGCATTCCTTATGTATGACAGGAACCGGATACTGAGAGAGACTGCAGAAAAAAGGCTCAGTGCCATCCGTCAGTATACGGAGCTTGGAAGCGGGTTCAAGATTGCCATGAGCGACCTTGAGATCAGAGGTGCCGGAAATGTATTGGGCAAAGCGCAGCACGGCCAGGTGGAAGCCATAGGTTATGACCTCTACTGCAAGATGCTTGAAGGTGCAGTGCTGGAAAAGCGCGGCATCGAGATTGAGAAAAAAGTTGACTGTGAGATAGAAATGAAG
>JAILDD010000094.1 GCA_024689605.1 Lachnospiraceae bacterium | reverse complement strand
TACAGGTTTTGATCAGAATCTCCTTGCTGAGATAGCTGATTACTTCAGACCTTACCGTGAGCAGTGCATTGAGAGCGGTCTTATGAGCACCAAGGTGCTTGGTGTTAACATCAAGACTCTGCTTTATCAGGTACCCGGCGGCATGCTTTCCAACATGGTAAGCCAGCTGAAAGAGCAGCATGCCGAGGACAGGTACAATGATGTACTTGAGGAAATTCCCCGTGTTCGTAAGGATTGCGGTGAGCCTCCTCTGGTTACACCTTCATCACAGATCGTTGGTACACAGGCTATATTCAATGTCCTGATGGGCGAAAGATACAAGATGGCTACAGGCGAGTTCAAGGATCTTCTTCGTGGTAACTATGGTCAGACTGTTAAGCCTATGGATCAGGCGGTTATCGACAAGGTTATTCCGGGTGAACCCCGCTCCACAGCAAGAAGTGCTGAGGCAACAGGTCATACAGAGCCTGAGCTTGAGTCTATAGAGAAAGAAATGAAGCAGTATAAGCAGCAGGATGAAGACGTGCTTTCATATGCACTGTTCCCTCAGGTTGCCACAGAGTTCTTCAAGTATCGTGAGGCTCAGCAGGAAAAGGTTGATGCGAAGAAGGCTGATACAGCCAATGGAGCATATCCTGTCTGATTGATTATTGTAATAGGTTTATGTTATTATTATTCCCGTGGGCAGTTTGCCTGCGGGAATTTTTTGTATTACGGGCTTGGCGATAGGAAGCGTGCTGCAAAAATGCTATATAAGCACAGAAAATCTGCTGGTGTCGCTTAAAAGCGGCAGGAAAGGGAATCATGATAGATGAAATAAATGCATTATATGACAGTATGAGCAAGGGGCATAAGAAGATTGCAGACTATGTTTTAAACCACCCGGATAAAGCTGCTTTTATGACCGCTGCAAAGCTGGGAGAAGCCTGCGGTACCAGTGAGTCCACAGTAGTACGCTTTGCTGTGATGCTGGGCTACAGCGGCTATTCTGATTTCCAGAAGGAAGTGGCAAGTCATATTCAATCCAAGCTTACAAATAAGGCACAGAATTCAACTGTTCATTATAGGAAGAATCGAAATGAGATATTAAAGGGAGTGCTGGTTTCGGATGCACAGAATATCGTTGATACGATACACCTGGTTGATTCCAGCGTGTATGACATGGCTCTTAAGCTTATAAAGGAAGCAGCACATGTATATATTATCGGGATCAGAACCTGTGCTCCTTTGGCTTCGTATCTGGGTTTTTATCTTAATATGATCCGTCCCGATGTGAAAGTAATCGATAGCATGAATATAAGCGAAATCTACGAGCAGCTTTTCTGGCTGAACCATGATGATGTCCTTATAGGAATAAGCTTTCCAAGGTATTCCATGCGTACGCTAAAGGCCATGGAGTATGGAAATGAAAAAAAGGCCAGACTTATATCGATAACTGATTCAGAGTATTCACCTATGAATATGTATTCTTCGTGCAACCTCTGGGCAAAATCCGACATGATATCGATCGCTGATTCCCTCGTTGCACCGATGAGTGTGATCAATGCACTTATAGTGGGGCTTTACATAAATGACGAGACCTTTGTAAAGAGCAATCTCGAACAGATGGAAGCTCTCTGGAACGGTCTGCAAACCTACAGGGGAGATGAGCTGGCAGACGGGATGTGAGCCAGCTTATGTGGTGGCTATCTTCACTGCAATCCTGTAACAGCCGTTCCCATAGTCAAGGATATAATAGTCAGTAAAGACACCGTAGGTATAGTATTCATATTTTTGGGGGAGTTCATCCTTTGTGGCCAGAGGAAGGTACTGTATTTGGATACTTTCCACGGTATTTCCCTTTATGTCGGTGTTTTTTTCGGCTGTGCCACTTTTTATCGATTCTTCAATGCCTTCTTTATAGTCTGAAGGCAGGGCATTGTACATTTCGTCAGCGCTTCCGAACATGTGGCTTTCCAGCATATATTCGGCGTCGCGAAGACCTCTTTCGCCATAGCGCTCCCATATACCGGCTGTTTCAGGAAGTAAAGCCCTGTAACTGAAATCTTCCTGCATGGCAGCATCCATAGGCTCGTGGATTTCCCATTTCATCTGGTTGTTCAGATGAAGAGTTAAGGCACCTATCAGAACCGCAGCAACTAAAATGACTGCAATTATTGCTATCAAAGTTTTTTTCATGGATATCTCCCTATAGTTTTATAAGTTTCTATGTATTTACAGTTAAAAAACATTTATTGTACACGGTCACTTTTTTGATGAATCCGGTCAGACCGGACATATTTCATTATACAAGTTCCTGCTTTTCACTACAATTTGTTATTGTAAAATTTCGCATATAGCATATGGGGGCGCGGACACCAATGTAAGGCATTCTGCATTTCATGATTGCTTAAGGTGAGCATGCGTGTTACTATCTACAGAGTTAATCTACATGCTGTGGAATGTTTATTTTTAAAAGTGAGCAGGATATAAAATGGGAAAGATAATCGTTATAGGTGCAGGGCCGGCGGGAATGATGGCTGCTATAGCTGCCTCTGAAAAAGGTGCTGATGTTTCACTTCTTGAATCAAATGAAAAGGCCGGAAAGAAACTGTTTATAACGGGAAAGGGGCGATGCAACCTTACAAATGACTGCCCGACGGATGAATTTTTCTCACATGTGGTAAACAATCCCAAGTTTTTATTCAGTTCCGTGTATTCCTTTGATCATTATGAAATTAAGAAGTTTTTTGAAGAAAACGGCTGTCCGCTAAAGACTGAAAGGGCAGAACGTGTTTTTCCCGTGTCTGATAAGTCTGCGGATGTGATCTCAGCCCTTGAAAGAAAATTAAAAATGAACGGCGTCAGATTTATAAAAAACTGCCGTGTGGCCGGGCTTTTAAGGGAAACTGCTGTTTTGTCAGATGACGCAGATGCTGCAGAAGTGGAAATTCAGGATGTTGAGTTATGCCGGGAAGGATCTGGTGCACAAAATAAGTTGCATGGGGGGGTTAATACTTCGAAAAAAGAAAAGAAGAAACTACAGCAAAAATACCGTGTAAAGGGTGTTCTGCTTGAAAACGGAGAAAAAATATACTCCGATGCCGTTATCGTGGCTACGGGTGGCGTATCATATCCCGTAACCGGTTCTAATGGTAATTTCTTCAGGATACTGACTACTTTCGGACATAGCGTTAAGCCTCTGCATCCGGCACTGGTTCCGTTGGTTATAAAAGATGAAAACTGCAGAAAGATGCAGGGGCTTGCCTTAAAAAACATAAGCATAGAATTAAAGCTTGGGAAAAAGACTGTATCCGAGGGTTTTGGGGAGCTTCTTTTTACACATTTTGGTATAAGCGGTCCCCTTATTCTGACGGCATCCTCTGAATACAGCAGGAAATACGGCGGTTTATCCAAGATGCTTGATGCAAATAATGCGATAAAAAAAGATCAGTCAAAGAAATTCGATAAATCAAACGATTTCGGTCATAACGAGAATGTGTGTGTGAACGGAGAAACGGCGGATCTGTACATAGATTTAAAGCCTGCTGTAAAGGCGGAAGATCTTGAAAAAAGAATTATCAGGGAGTTTGAGACAAACGGAAATAAAGTATTTAAGAATTACATCGCGACACTTGTCCCCGGCAAGATGCGGGAGACTTTTCCTGATATTGCAGGTATTGATCCGGAAAAGCCGGTTAACAAGATCACAAGAGAAGAACGGCAGGCTATCATACAGAATCTTAAAGCAATGCATTTTACCGTAAGCGGTACAAGAGATTTTAATGAAGCGATCATTACAAGCGGTGGGATAAATGTAAAAGAGGTTGATCCGCATACTATGGAATCGAAGCTGGCGAAAGGTCTTTTCTTTGCAGGAGAAATGCTGGATGTTGATGCCTACACCGGAGGCTTTAATCTTCAGATAGCCTGGTCCACGGGGCATGCAGCCGGAATAGCTGCTGCGGATAGTGTGGTATATAACAATTGATGGAGTAGCAAGTGTTTTCCGATACTCTTGCAGAAGGTGTTATAATACCTGTGCAATGATTTACTGCAGGCAGAAGGTGCCTGTAAAATATTTGTAAATAAAACTTAACTCATCGTGTAGACTTTGGATTTTAATGATCAGAAATATATTATAGAAGGACAGTTAAAAATGATAAAAAGGCAAAATCTTCTGAAAGTGATTTCATGCACTGTATGTGCTTCAGTGTTTATCGGCTGTAGTGTTCCTGCACGCAATTCGGAGGTTAACAGTTCACAGGAAACCGAAGAACAGAGCGTTTCCGATACTGATGCCCCTGATAATGAAAACGGGACAGATAGCGGTGCCTTAAATGATGAGAGTGACAAAGCTTCGGGGATAGCTGATATTAACGATTCTAAATTAAATGAAAACAGTCTTGCGCAGCGCATGTGCGGTAAATACAGCTATCATTCCGGTTCAGATGGTGCCGGCAATGATGAATACCTTATAATGAATGTCCTAACCTTCGGAGATAATCTGTATGCCTTCTGCGGTTATGCTATGGCTGATGAGGAAAGCCTTGAGAGCTACAGCTTCTGGGCCAGTGAGTTTATTCCTTACGACGCAGCAGAAATGGAAAGCACGGAGGGCGATTCAGTACAGGTAAAGGAACTTCGGTTTTCTGTTATGTCGCAGGCAGGAAAATACTGGGACAACGGGCAGGATGGTACCATTACGCTTACGGATGAAGGGCTTGTTTTTGAAAACTTTGATAATGAAGAATTTTTATGCCCTGAAGAATACGGAGGAAGACTTTTTCTTAAAGACGAACGTGTAGAAGATGTTTTTCCGTATTTAAAAGACGATGGCGGAGCTGGTGAAACAGACCTTCAGGGAGTTTGGTGTGCATATGAAGGTGAGTATCCTGTATATATTGAATTCAGCGGAGATAATTTCTATGTTTACCGGAAATCTCCTGACAGTGAGGTGGTATATGCGGCCGGAGGATATGAAACTTCAAACGGAATCATATCTTCAACACTTGCTATGCTCGGATGCGGCAGCATGCCGTGTG
>JAILDD010000062.1 GCA_024689605.1 Lachnospiraceae bacterium | reverse complement strand
ATAGTTGAAGCCTATACGCCGGAAGGTGCAATAAAAAAGCAAGACCTTGAATTGTCGTACAGGAGCAGTGTCTTCAAGAAAAACGGTAAGATAATAACCGGAGCTGTTTTTGAGCTTCAGCATGGTGACAAGGCTGCCATATGGGAAAAAATGGAAGAGCTTAAGAACAAGCGTCTTGAAAAGCAACCCCTCGAATATGCCAGTGCGGGAAGCACCTTTAAGAGACCGGAGGGGAATTTTGCCGGAAAGCTAATAATGGATGCAGGGCTTTCGGGAGTGAGCGTAGGTGATGCCTGCGTATCGGAGAAGCACTGTGGATTCGTGATCAATAAAGGAAATGCTACAGCAGATGATGTTTATAAGCTCATCTGTCTGGTGAGGGATAAAGTAAAAGAGCATTCGGGGATTACACTTGAACCTGAGGTAATAATGCTTGGAGATTTTGAAAAACTATGAAGATCAAAGAAGTTGATAAAAAACTGGTTCTTAAGGATGGCGAAACAGGAACCATAGATATTGAGCTGCCTAAGGAGGAGATCACTCCGAAGGAGAAGGCATCTCCTGCAAAAGAGGAGGCTAAAGTGATGCCTTCCAAGGAAGCGGATAAGCCGGCTGCTGATAAGGAACTGAAGGCAGAAGAAAAAGATGAGACTCCAATAAAGGAACCGGTTCACAGGCGTAAGGGCAATCCTGAAAAGACGGTTGTTCCCGGAGATAAGCTGTCAGAGATAGAAGATATGTCTTCAAAGAAGAAGACAAAGTCTGCTGATCAGAAAAAGAAGGTTCATATACCTGACGAGCCGGAAATCACTCATAAGCATCAGCCTACGAATGAGCTTTATTTTGATGTCATAATGATCGTTTCAATCCTTCTTTATCTTTTTTCCCAGACAGAAGGATTCGAGATATTCGGAAGGGAGTGCACGGCCGGAACCGTACCCTACGGTGTATTCATGATAATATCCATGATCTCACTATGCGGGCCCTCACTGGTATTTATGAAGGTCGGTGCAAAGCTTCTTGTACATAATGAGACGAAGAGGTACATCTGGAAAAACAGGATACTTCGCATGGCTGTACTTCTTCTGATCTTTACTATTTTTTACTACATTTCAGATCTGATGGGGGGCCGTGATGACTGGGATATCTGGACATTCATAGGCGACCTCTATTGCAAGGAAAGAATAGTTCCCCTTGCATATATGTATTCCTTTATCGGTTTTCTTATCTGCCTGCCTTTCTTAAGACCCATGGCTCAGAACATGAAGAACCGGGATTTCATTTACCTTATAATAATAGGTGTGATCCTGCAGACTGTAATGCCTGAGATAGATGATAAGATCTGTGAGGGCAGATACATAATGAATCCCGCATTTAACCTGAACTGGCTTCTGACCAATTCCATATTCTATCCCCTTGTGGGATATTATCTGCATCACAGGGTAAGAAGGGAACAGATAAAGAAGATCCTTCCTTTTGCATGGCTGCTAACGGTACTGGATATGTCCATGATAATTTACAATACCTATTATCATACAACATACATTGAGAGCGTGGCTATATATATGGATTACCTGTACTGGGTTGGAATCCTTGCATCGATATCATTGTTTATGACCATTAAGCTGATACATACGGGGCATCCCCACAGTGAGACTGCAAAAAAGGTGCTTGCGTCCATTGGGGGCTGTACCCTGGGAGTATATCTGGTTTTCCCTGCTGTACTTGACCGTATAAAAATATTTGATGACCTTGAGTATACGATATTCGGAAGCATAACAGGTCCGGCAAAGATCTTACCTTCGCTTTTATGGATACTGATAGTTTATCTGATATCCTTTATTCCTGTGTGGCTTTTCAGGAGGATTCCTTTTGTGAAGAAGACCATGTGATACGGTCATTTATGCTTTGAATCTTCATCAGCACGTATCTCGTCTATCCTGGCAAGAAGTTTCGGATATCTCTGGCGCAGGAGGTTACGGTGTTCATGCCTTTCGGCGCGGTATATCTCGTATGCTTTGGGATTATGCTTTTTAAAGTAAAGTTCCCTGCGGCGGCGGGCTCTTACCACATCATTTATAAGAGTGCTGTCTGACTCTGCCAGTCTCTGGTCCAGGTCAGCATGGTAACGGACAAGTGCTTCCTTTATGCTTTCGATATTTCTTGCGGAAGTTCCCTCTTCATCAACGGGTATATTTTCTTTTTCTGCAGGATCGTCAGCCGTTTTCTTATCTCTGTTATGTTCCATGTCATAGACGGCGAGCTGCATTTCTACGATATCCAGGAACTGCTCCTCGTCAAGTATTCCCCATGAAGGAATAAGCTCATTTAAAATATGGTCCTTTTCATCCCATTCGCTTTCAAGAAGCTTTCTGGAAAAGTCGATCGCCAGTTCCTGCATGCGGTTTTCGGCGTCCTTTCCGAAGGCCCACTCAAACTGTGCCAGAACTTTGCGAGCACTGGAGGACTGAAGGTCGGACCTGCTTGCCTGAAGGTTGCTTTCGGCAATTTCCATCTGCAGGTATTCATTGCTTTTTTCTTCTATATATGGATATTTGTAACCGCATATCTTAAGGGCTTGTTCTATGCGTGGTATAACAGCCCATTCGGAAAGCATTATGCCGCATCCGAATTCGTGGAGTTCGTCATTTATCTTTCCGGCATGTTCTGTCAGGAAGAAGCGGATGCCCTTCTTTTTCAGGTTTTCGTACAGTTTCAGTAAATTCTCGGCAGCGGTAATATCTATGCTGCTTATACTGCCGGCATCCACTATTACTACTTTAGTGCCGCCGCCGACGGCATTTTCTATATCGGAACAAAAATCACCGACATTTGCAAAAAATAAGGGTGACATGAATTTATATATTACAACGCCCTTTATGGGATATACATCCCTGTACCGGTCGATGGGGAAAAAGCCTTCCTGTCCCGGAATGCATCCGAGAAAGCTTCTGGCAGGCTTGGATGCCCTGATTATGTATATAACAAAGGAGAGAATGACGCCTGCGAACACGCCGTACATTGTACCCAGGATAAGCACGGTCATAAGTACTGCCATGAATATGAAGAATTCTATACGGTCTGTATTGAAAAGTTTCACTGCCAGCGAGATCTCAAGTATTCCGATAAGCGCAGATATGACTATGGCTGTCAGTATGGGAACCGGAAGCCAGCCTATCAGAGGTGTGCCCACAAGAAGGATTGCCACCATTGTTATGGATGCCACCAGGGACATTACCTGGGAACGGACTTTGTACTGGTCAGCAATGCCACTTCTGGAGACGGAACCGTTGACAGGACAGCATCCCGAAAAGGCTGCGGCAAACATTCCTGCAGTGTAGGCCAGAAGTTCCTGTCTTCCGTTTATATGCTGTCCGTTTTTCATTGCAAAATTCTGGGTGGCAAGCAATGTCTCTGCAGTAATGACGATCGCTATCACCAGGGATGTGGTGATCAGTTCTTTCGGATGTGAGAACAGCCAGGTGAGACTCGGGAATGCCAGAGGCATAAGCCCGGGCTTGGGGGTATCCAGAAGTTTAACCCCATATTCCGAAACAGGCGTGAATTTCCCGAGGACTGCACCGATCATCATCATTATTACAGTCATGGGAATACGGGGAGAGATTTTTTTGAAAACAAGTATTATAACTACGGTGGAGAGACCCAGTGCAAATGAGAGCAGATTGAAATTCTGCATTGCGGATTTTATTATTTCCGGTACGAGTTCAAAGAGTTCACCCCGCAATGCATCACCGCCAAAAAGCTTGGGTACCTGCATAAGTATTATTTCGCAGCCGATGCCGGATATGAAGCCGCCCATTACGGGGGAAGAGACAAAACGGGTAAGGCGGTCTGCCTTGAATAATGTAAAGAGTCCCAGCCAAAGGGCAACACATATTGTAAGTGCGGGGATGAGGCTGACGGTTTCTTCGGAAAAAGCCGTTAATCCGAGGGAGTAGACCAGTGCACCTGTCAGTGCTGCGGGGGCGGCATCTACGCCAAATACAAAACCGGGAGATGAGGTGATCAGTCCGAAGAAAAGGATAGGGAGCACGGAACCGTACAATCCGTATACCGGCGGCAGGCCGGCTATCATTGCATATCCCATTGAAATGGGAATGGAAATAAATGCTATTATTATCCCGACAAAAATGTCGCCTGGCAAATATGATAGTCTGTAATCTTTGAATTTATTCATCCATGAATTTATTTAAACTTCTGTCGGTATCTGTTTTCTTCAGTTTCAGTATTCGCTTTTGGGGCATGGTTTTGCGGATATCCCTGATGTCAGGCGTTCTTCCTGAGAAAAGCTCTGACTTGTAAAGGTATGTTTGTAAGTCAAGAGTATCGGTTTTATCAGAATTATTATTTGTCATGTGACTCACCTGCCTTTTTTCCATTGTATCATTTTTTATCCCAAACTGAAACTGCATGTGCTTTAAAATGTCAGGTGATGCTGATATAATGTTTTAGGCGCCGGGAGTAAATGGTCACGTGCAAGCCTGCTTGCAGTGGAATCCCATAATAATCCTTAAAAAATGAAATTAGGTGTATTTGACAGACTGGAGAGAAGTATGCCGGATGTAATAACAACTGCCCACGGAAGCGGGGGCAGGGATACGAAGAAACTGATAGATGAGATTTTTGCGCCTGCTTTTGCAAACGAGACGTTGCTTGCCATGGAAGATAGTGCGGTAGTAACCGGGAGCAGCCGGATAGCTGTGACTACGGACAGCTTTGTAGTGACCCCCCTGGAGTTTAACGGCGGCGATATTGGCAGGCTCAGTATCTGCGGAACCGTAAATGACCTGCTTATGCGAGGGGCTGTGCCCAAATATATAACCTGCGGCTTTATTTTGGAAGAGGGTCTTGAGATCAGCACTTTGAAAAGATGCGTGGAATCCCTGGCGGATACTGCGGGAGAGGCGGGTGTACATATAGTGGCCGGTGATACCAAAGTGGCTGGCGGAAATGGCGGCATGTATATCAATACTTCCGGAGTGGGACTTTTTGAAGGAGAGTCAGTACAGGATATATCTGCTGCAAACGCCGAAGCCGGTGATGTGATAATCGTTTCCGGCACCATGGGTGACCATCATGCAGCGATCATGGCGCACAGACTGGGTATTGAGACTGATATTAAGAGTGATAATGCTCCTCTTACTGAGATGACAGGGAAACTGATGGATTCGGGAATCCCCATCCATACCATGAGGGATATTACAAGGGGCGGTCTCGGTACTGTGCTTAAGGAGTTAGCCGAGAGCAGTGAGAAAGCATTTTATATAGAAGAAGAAAAAATCCCGGTGACGGATGCTGTAAGGGATTTTGCCAAGCTGATGGGCATAGACCCCGCATATATGGGAAATGAGGGCAAGCTTGCCCTGATCCTGCCAGGAGAATATGCGGACAGGGCACTTGAACTTATAAAAAGCAGTGCCTACGGCTCTATGGCTGCAGTTATAGGCGAGGTAAAGGATGAAGAAAAGCGTTCCGGAAAGCTCATAATGAGGACGCGCATAGGCGGGGAGCGTAATATGGATATACTTAAAGGCGAAGGTCTGCCGAGGATATGCTGAAAGACAGGGCTGAAACGGGAGTTTTTGATCGATGAGTGCGAGTATAACCGCAGAAGAATTTATAAAAATGGACAGCGGAGACTATTATGTGATAGATCTTCGGGATAAAGAGGCTTTTGACAAGGACCATATTGAAGGGGCTTATTTATTTACAGAGGAAGAGATACAGGCCTTCTGTGATAATGCAGGAAATGCAGATAGTTCAAATGAAGTTTCGGACGCTGTTACGGAAGAATCTGCGTTGAAGCTTTCGGAAATAGTTTCTTCCGGCAGGAAGCTGGTAGTGCTCTGCCGTTTTGGCAGGATAAGTGCCGATGCCGTAGATGAACTGCGGGATGCAGGATATGACGCCTATAATCTGGAAGGCGGTTACGGAGCTTATGTTTACAGGCTGGCATCCGGTGCCGCGGAGGATGATGAAAGACGCATCAGTATAGAAGAGAGCATAACCAAGACCTTTAAAAAGGATCTTTTTTCAAGATTTACCAAGGGAATTGTCAATTATGAGCTGGTGCAGCCGGGGGACAGAATAGCCGTATGCATATCGGGAGGGAAAGACTCCATGTGCATGGCCATGCTTTTTAAGGAGCTTCAGAAGCATCACAAGTTTCCTTTCGAGATTGTATTCCTGTGTATGGATCCCGGCTACAGCGAGGTAAACCGCAAGGTTATAGAAAGCAATGCAAAGCTTATGGGGATACCGCTGACCATATTTGAGACAAATATTTTTGATGCGGTATACAGTGTGGAAAAATCTCCCTGCTATCTCTGTGCCAGGATGAGAAGGGGATATCTCTACAGTAAGGCAAAAGAGCTGGGCTGCAACAAGATAGCTTTGGGACATCACTTTGATGATGTGATAGAGACTGTGCTTATGGGGATGCTTTATAGCGGACAGTTCCAGGCCATGATGCCAAAGCTGCATAGCACCAATTTCGAGGGAATGGAATTGATAAGACCTCTTTATCTTGTCAGAGAGGATGATATAAAGCGGTGGCGGGACTACAACGGTCTGCATTTCATACAGTGTGCCTGCCATTTTACCGATACCTGCACCACCTGCAGACCCGAGGGCGAGGGCGGTTCAAAGCGGCTGGCAGTGAAGCAGCTTATAGCGGAGCTTAAGAAGACAAATCCCAATGTGGAGAATAATCTGCTCAGGTCTACGGAGAATATTCCCTTTGAGAAAATGCTTGGGATCAAGATAAATGGGGAAAAGCACGCTTTTACCGAATATTATGATGTGCCCCAGGATGAATTGGCGGAATATCTGAATGAGCAGATAGAAAAGCATTCGGGAAAAAAAAATTTTCTGCAATAATAAGAATAAAGCGTACATTGTATTGTATAGAACCCTGACGGAAGAAACGGCAGGGTTTGAACGAGTAAAATACGGACAACGGAGGGAAGGCTTATGTCAATACTTGTGACCGGAGGATGCGGATTTATAGGAAGCCATACAGTGGTGGAGCTGCAGCAGGCCGGTGAAGATGTGGTAGTAGTGGATAATCTGGATAATTCCACAAAAACTGCTCTCGCCAGGGTGGAAGAGATAACCGGCAAGCCAGTGAAATTTTATGAAACAGATATACGGGATCGGGAAGGACTTGAGGAAGTATTTGCAAAAGAGCCTGAAATAAGCGGCTGCATACATTTTGCCGGAAAGAAGGCAGTGGGTGAGTCGGTAAGGCTGCCCTGGGAATACTATGACAATAACATACATGGGACCTTAGTGCTGATAGATGTCATGAGAAAACATGGGGTTAAAAACCTGATCTTTTCATCATCATCCACGGTATACGGAGACCCGGACAAGGTGCCTGTGACTGAGGAAAGCCCTAAGAAACCCTGCACAAATCCCTATGGTTCTACCAAGTCCATGCAGGAGACCATATTTACGGATATACAGACTGCTGATCCCGAGTGGAATATTGTATTGCTCAGATATTTTAATCCCATTGGAGCTCATAAGAGCGGTAAGATCGGCGAGGATCCTAACGGAATTCCCAATAATCTTATGCCCTACATTACCCAGGTGGCTGTGGGCAAACTGGAAAAACTCCATGTCTTCGGAAATGATTATCCTACGCCTGACGGAACCGGAGTCAGGGATTACATTCATGTGGTGGACCTGGCAAAGGGGCATGTAAAGGCACTTAAGAAGTTTGATGAAAACGGAGGATTGTCCATTTACAATCTGGGTACAGGCAGGGGATACAGCGTGCTGGAAATAGTGGAAAATTTTGAAAAAGCTACAGGCATTAAGATCCCTTATCAGATAGATCCCAGACGTCCCGGGGATATCGCTGAAAACTATGCGGATGCTTCAAAGGCAGAGCGGGAGCTGGGATGGAAAGCAGAGAACGGCATACTTGAAATGTGCGCCGACAGCTGGCATTGGCAGCAGATGAATCCGGAGGGATATGGAAGGTGAAAAAAAACAAAAAAATACAAAAAAGTTCTTTAAAAAATACACTATTTTTAAATTTTATGTGTGATAATATAGACATATAGATAGTGTGTAAAGACACACAATACTATCTCCCCCTCACCTTAATGCCCCGGCATCTGCCGGGGCATTATTTTTCCCCGCTTTTTGATATAATTACATTAGTTTTTCAATAGTTCGCAATTCGGTACGCTCGGGTATTTATAATATCTATGAAAAGGTGGAGATCTTATGAAAGTTATACACATGAAATGGACGCAAGTGGATGACAGCAGAAAGTTATGGAGCCAGCCGGTTTTTCACCTGCTTATTTCATCCAGAGCAGAAGCGCTTGCCGTGATAGATGATGACAAAGAGGTAAAAGCAATATTTGCCTTTACTCTTAATAACGGAAGGATAAGGGTGCTGGAATACAGGAACCTTACAGGCAGGGAAAATGACAGCACATATCTGCTTTTTTTCGAGGTCCTGATGAATTTTTCAGAGTTTACGGGAAGAGTAGTAAGCATAGATGTTGCTGCAACAGACAATAGAGCACTGGTCTCTTATCTGGAAAAGCAGGGGTATGAGAAGAAATACGAATATGTAGAGGTTAAGGGAAAATTAGCAGATATTAAGCTTTCTATGGATGAAAATGATACAGGAGAAGTATCCGCTGTCAGCGTCGGTGATCTGAGCCATGCGGATTCACTGAAAGTTTCAAAGGTGCTGCATGAAGAGCTGGGAGTGCCCATTGACAGGGTAAATATAGAAATGGATTACGATCCGGATCTGAGCCTCTGTCTGTTTTCGACAAAATCGACCGGTGATGTCAAAGCAATGATCCTGATAGGCAGGGATGATGAGAATCTGAAGATAGAATATCTGTATATAAGAAAGGACAGTGTAAAAGCTGCTCTTTCACTGGTAAAAGAGACCTGGGTGAGGGCAGGAAAAATGTATAAGGATGACGTGAATGTGGTATTTGAGGCAATAAATGATGAGTCTGTAAAGCTGGCCAAACATGTTCTTCCCAAGGGTGAGTTTAATGAAAAATACAGATACAGACTGGATCTGAAGGATTAAGAATATGCGGTATTTCGGTAAATAACGAGGAGAACCGGGAATATGGATCTGAAAGAAAAAAATAAGGTTATAGAAATTATCGAAACGGAACTGAAGAAGGAGGAACAGGCCCTTCTTGAAGAGGAGGAGAAAAAATCCGAAAAACAGCCTGCTCAGGAAATGAAAGAGGCTGAGTATAATGCTGTGGTGGATAATTACCGCCGTAAGGTCTGGATCCGCAATATGGCAATGTCCCTGATCGAATGGTCAGACGGTATTGCACCTGCCGGGGAAGAAGAAGTGAAATTGCCTGTATCCATAGGAAATCATGCGGATGTGATCAATAATCCTGAAATAAAGGATCTTATAAGACGGGGAATAAACAAAAGGGATCTTTCGGATGAGGAGTTCACTACGCTCAGTTCTCTGGAGGAGTTTGATCTGATAGGCGAGATCATAACAGAATCAAGGTTTCTTATGCTTGAGTATAAATTCAGTGAATGGGATGATGATGACAAGCTGTTTATGTTGGAACAGACAGAATCCGATGATATGGAAAAGGTCAAAAGAGCCAGGGAGGTCCGAAAAAACAGAAGTGAAATGATGAAAAAAACTGCTAAGAGCCTGGAAAAAACTACAGGAAAACTTAGCGCCCTGGAATTAAAGATGCTTGCAGCCCTTCCCTGGGATAAGCAGGAACAGATATTAAAAAAGCGTGGCTTAACCATGCAGGATAAAGATGAGGTATATAAAAGGCTTTCCGATCTCAATGAGGATAAGTATGAGAAAATGTCTGCAAAAGAGAAGGAAAAGTTTGAGCTTGATCTTTTTATGCGCGGATATGTAGGAGAAGAAGATTTTATTAAATTTCCTGTTAAGATTCCGGATCACGTGAAGAAGGAAATATACGATGAGAAACTTGGGGAAGCATTAGAGTATTCCTGCAGCGGTATAAAAGCGTGGTATATGGCAAAGAGTACAACCGATATTGAAGTAAAGGATCTGGCGGAAAAAAATTCACTGAAACGATCCAGGAAACTGTATTCCCTTTATAAAGAGTTTACCCAAAAGGAAAAGTCTAAAAAAGAAGATCAGGAAAAAAAGCCGAAAGAAAAGAAAAAGAATTTTTTTGAAGATAAAGAAAGCATAATAAAGTCATATAGGAATGAGCGAAGAGACAGCTCGATTATGGAATATCTGAATAGGATTGACGGGCTGGAAATGGATCAGCATAGTGCCCAGAGCGCTCATAATTCACTGTTCAGGCTTGAAAAGGTTAACAGGTTATTCCGTGAGGTTGCTGCCAGAGAACATCCCAGTGATCCGAACAATATAAGGGTTTATTATGAAAGTCTGGAACAGCAGAATCAGGAACTGCAGGAACTGGCAGAACAATCCAGAGTTATTATTGGAAGTCTGTACAGGGCTATGGGAAAATCCGTGGGTTTTTGCAAAGAGGTAATAGAGATCAGGAGAGAACTGGAAGAGCTGAATGAACTTCCCGGGCTGGCAAAAGAAAATTCAAAAAGGGTGAATGATATTCTTAACGCCGGAATAAACGAAGAAAAGAAGGAAGAGACTAAAAAGGATGAAAAGGAAGAGAATCCGTTAACTGAGGAAAAGAAGGAAGAAAAGAAAGAAGAAAATAAGTCCGAAGAAAAGAAGAACTATAAGGAAGAAGAGAAGAAGTCCGAAGAAAAGAAGGACGATAAGGAAGAAGAGAAGAAGCCTGAAGAAAAGAAGGACGATAAGAAAGAGGACAACAAGTCCGAAGAAAAGAAGGACGATAAGAAAGAGGATAACAAGTCCGAAGAAAAGAAGGACGATAAGAAAGAAGATAAGAAAGAGGACGACAAGTCCGAAGAAAAGAAAGACGAGAAGGAAGACAAGAAGCCGAAGGATAAACAGGAAGAGACTGAAGAAGAAAAGAGAAGGAAAGCAAATCTTAAAAAAGCAACGAAAGATATGGCAGCTGCTTTTAAAAAGCAGGGTGAAAAGCTTAGGCGTCAGAGGGCTACGGAAAGGAGAGAGTGGGAGGCAACCCAGGAAGATTATTATGCTTCTATGGATTACCGTCATATTTCTTATAATGATGGAGTTTACACTAAGAAAGCATTAGATTCCAGAATAGAGAAGGCTAAATTAGTTAAAACCGGTAAAAAGAAGGACTATTATGATAATGGTGCAATGGAAAAGAGCGGTGTGAATCGTGCTGAGTTTGCCAGGAAGATGGAGGAGAAAGAGGGCGTAAAAAATGAGATTGCATGTTATATAGGTGATATTTACAGTAATAGGCTGCTTAATTATCTTATAACAGAGGTGGATAATGTTTCACAGGATAATGAAGCACGTAAATATATAAGGCAAAGTCTTAAGGATCGAATACTGACCAATACGTTGGGATCAAATGACACCGAAGAGGGTTTGATAGAAATAACTGATGAAGAAAAGATGACAGCTTTACAGGAACTTAAGGAGGCAGAGCGCAAGAGAGTTAAGGCTGATGAATCCAAGCATACGGAACAGCTTATTGATACGTTAACGAACAAGATGGACCTTTTGTTTGCAAAACGTACTATAATGAGTATAGGACAGATTCCTCCCTTCAGAAAGAAATACCTTATTAACCTGATAGATGACAAGACCGAAAAAATAAAAGAAGAAAAGCAGCCGTTTATTTATCTCCCTAATGTAGACCAGAAGGAGTTCCAGGGAGCTGCTGAATGCTGGGCAGATACCACATCGAATCTTCTCAGATATGAAGGATATGATGTCAGAATAAAAGATATAAAAGGCTATTCGGTCAAAAAAGGCGACTTCTTTGACAAGAACCGTAATGCATATAATGATATAAGTGATTATTCAGATTATATAATTGGAAAAGCAAAGGGCTATTCCCTGGAAGAAAGAGGAATAACCTGCTCAACCCAGGAGGATTGCGGACTGACTATAGCAGAGCAGGTTCTTGTATTTAAGGAAACTGTGGTTACTGCACTTCGTGAAAATACTCCCATAGGTATAGGTTTCAGTAAGCATTATCAGACAGTGGTAGGTATAGATGGGGACAATCTTATTTTAAAAAATCCGCTTTCAAATAAAAGGAATGATTTAAACCAGCTGACCATAAAGAACATAAACGATTTAGTAGGTAAGAGTGCTATACAACGTAAGGAGGCACAGATTACAAAAACAGGTTCAGATTCTACAGGCATGGTTAAGCTGTTCCGTCTGAAGAAAATAGAGTATACAGATAAAGAAAAGAATAGGGTAAAGCTTTCAGGTGCGGGACAGATGGCTTATGATAAAGATAAAAAGGCTGTAACCAATGAAACGGATATGCAGTTAAGGGAGCATCAGAGTAAATCGGTAGCTTTTTATGATTCCGTAAGGAATGTTACTACCTACTACCCTAAGGTTAAAGCAAAATGAACATAGTACTTTACGAACCGGAGATACCATACAACACCGGCAACATAGGCAGGACCTGTGTTGCCGTTAATTCACGTCTTCATCTGATAAAACCCCTGGGATTTTCTCTTGACCAAAAGGAAATCAAGCGGGCGGGACTGGACTACTGGCCAAAACTTGACCACCGTGTTTATGAAAACTATTCGGATTTTCTTGATAAAAATGATCATCCTAAAATCTGGATGGCGACCACCAAGGCCCATAAGCTTTATACGGATGTATCCTTCGGCCCGGATGATTATATAATGTTCGGTCCCGAGAGCAGGGGGATTCCCGAAGAAATCCTGGTAGAAAATGAAGAAACCTGTGTGCGTATACCTATGTATGAGGATACCCGTTCCATAAATCTCTGTAATTCTGTTGCTATAATCCTGTACGAGGCTTTGAGACAGAATGATTTTGCGGGGTTAAGAAAAGACGGAGAGCTGCATAGGTTACAGTGGAAAGATGTTTAGGAGGTCTCTGTGGAACAGATGAATCTTAACGTAATAGATGATATGAATATTGAAATATCCTGTGATGATATTATGCTTAGAAAAGTATTCAGACATAAGACATTTGGCGATAGAATGGCAGAATATGACAATAGGATTTCAATCTGTGATTTTGACTGGGGGGAACCGCAGGGACGGGAAATACTATAAGAGATATACGAATAATCCCACCATTTCGGTGGTGATGTTTTTTTCAAAACCAATCAAAATTTGAAATTTTTCCATTGACATATAGTCTTTATGTGTTACAATGAAATCACTCGATAAGAGGGATCTCTTTCAGAGATCGATCGGTGCAGTCTGAAAGCACCGATAATCAAATAAAATTCCAAAAGAAGAAACTGAATACGGAGATGTTATTTTTGTGCTTTTTTGTCGCTGTTCGTTGTTTTTGCAGCCATTAGCTTTTGCACGAAAATGTCGTTTTATGCGTAAAAAACAGGAAATGCCGGAAATTTCTCGGCAGTTTTTGGTCGGCCCCATAATAAGTGTGGGACTGATTTCGCAGAACGTGCTTCGATCGCACCTTGACAACTGCATGATGGAAATACACGGGAGGCCCCCATCCGGGGAAACAGCGCCACGACCCGCTACAAGCGGCGAGCGGCTCCCGAAAGTGCTCTCACAGCCCCTTTGAAAAGTAAGCGTAACCGGAAACGGTTATTTAATATACAAAGCTGCGGAAATGCAGCAGAAAGGTGGAACTATGACACTTAGAGATTTTAGAAACTGTATTGAGTTCAATATAGAGCATGGCATAAAGCATGCAGTACTTGGTCTGGGTGCTCCGGGTCTCGGTAAGTCCCAGGTGATACAGCAGATCGGCGAGAGATACGGCTACAAGGTGATAGATCTGCGTCTCGCCCAGATGTCTGAGGTAGAGATCGGCGGACTTATCTATCCGAATGAGGACCATACCAAAACCAGATGGCTTGCACCTGAAATCCTGCCGGATGAGGAAAGAGATGGCAAAAAGACTATCCTGTTGCTTGACGAAATTACCTCATGCCCGAAGCGTGTGCAGGTTGCAGCCTATCAGCTTGTCCTTGACAGGCGCGTGGGCCAGTACAGACTGCCGGAAGGTACTATCGTGATTGCTCTTGGAAATCGCGAAACGGATGACGGTGTGTATGTAAGGCTTGCGGCACCTCTGGCGGACCGTTTTGAAATCCATAATATTGATGTGGATTACAGGGTCTGGAAAGAAGACTATGCCATACCGAATGGCATAAACGGATA
>JAILDD010000058.1 GCA_024689605.1 Lachnospiraceae bacterium | reverse complement strand
TATCATACTGTCACAGATGCGTGAGCAGGCGCAGATCGCCATTGATACAGCGGATGTCATAATCTTTATGACGGATGTACGCCAGGGGCTTGTGGATGCGGATTCGCAGGTTGCACTGATGCTTCGCAAATCCAAGAAACCGGTGGTGCTTACGGTCAATAAAGTGGATTCATTCCAGAAGATGCAGGCAGATGTATATGAGTTCTATAACCTGGGCTTAGGTGAACCTTTTGCAATATCATCAGCTGAAAGAACAGGACTTGGAGACCTTCTGGATAAGGTCATCTCTTATTTTCCTGAAAGGACTGACAGTGAAGAGGAAGACGATGACAGTATCAGGGTAGCTGTTGTAGGCAAGCCCAATGTGGGTAAGAGTTCCATTATAAATAAACTTATCGGCGAGAACCGTGTAATAGTTTCGGATATCGCAGGTACTACCCGGGATGCTGTTGATACCCGTGTGAAGCACAACGGCAAGGAATATGTCTTTGTGGATACCGCGGGACTCAGGCGAAAGAACAAGATTAAAGAAGACCTTGAGCATTATATGATAATAAGGACTATAGGTGCTGTAGAAAAGGCGGATGTTACGGTTCTTGTTATTGATGCCACAGAGGGTGTAACGGAGCAGGATGCCAAGATTGCCGGTATTGCCCATGACAGGGGCAAAGGTATGATAATTGCGGTAAACAAATGGGATGCCGTTGAAAAGAACGACAAGACCATGAATGAGTTCAAAAAGAAAATTGAGAGCATTCTGTCCTTTATGCCATATGCGGTCATCATCTTCATATCCGCTCTTACCGGACAGAGGCTTACAAAGCTTTATGATACCATTGACACCGTGGCTGAAAATAATGCCCTGCGTGTCCAGACAGGTGTTCTTAACGAGATAATGAGTGAAGCTGTTGTAATGCAGCAGCCCCCTACGGACAAGGGGAAGAGGCTTAAGCTCTTTTATATCACCCAGGTTTCGGTAAAGCCGCCTACCTTCGTGATATTTGTCAATGACAAGGAGCTTATGCATTTTTCATATACCAGATATATTGAGAACCAGATAAGGAATGACTTCGGCTTCCAGGGAACTCCTTTGAAGTTTATAATAAGGGAGAGAAAGGAAAAAGATGCCGGGCTTTGATCGGCAGGGGTGAGCAGATGAACTTTATTTTCGTTAGACTTATATGCCTGGCTGTCGGCTATCTTTTCGGCATGTTCGAGACTGCATATTTTGTGGGTAAAGCCTATGGCGTAGACATAAGGCAGAAGGGATCCGGCAATACCGGAACTACCAATACTCTGAGGGTACTTGGTAAAAAGGCCGGGCTGCTGGTTTTTCTTGGCGATATTTTTAAAACGATATTTGCTGTTACCATATGTTATTTTATATCCAGGGAGCAGTTCCCCGACAAAATCTACCTTGTTAAGCTCTATGCCGGTTTAGGAAGCATACTTGGCCACAATTTCCCTTTCTATCTTAAATTCAAAGGGGGGAAAGGAATCGCATCCATGGCAGGGCTTATACTGTCATTTCACTGGATGTTCATTCCCGTGGCATTCGTGCTTTTCTTTGCTACCTTTGCACTTACAAATTATGTGTCACTGGGATCCCTCATAATGGCTGCGGGCTTCTTCGGACAGACTGTGGTAATGGGTTGCTTAGGAATTTTCAAGGGCTATGGTGGAGTGGAAATTCCAAGTACTGTATTATACGAGATGTATGCACTTACCTTTATCATAATGGCAATGGGCTTTATCCGTCATACGGAAAACATTAAAAAGCTTATCCGTGGTGAGGAAAGGAAAACCTATCTATTCAAAAAGAATAAGGAGGAAATAAAATAATGGCAAAAATAGGGGTTATAGGAGCAGGAAGCTGGGGTATTGCACTTGCGTGGCTGCTGATCAATAACGGTCACGAGGTACAGGTATGGTCAGCTATTGAGTCGGAAATCGATATGCTTAAAAAAGAGCATGAACACAAGGACAAGCTGCCGGGAGTAAAGCTTCAGGATTCAATGGAGTTTACTACGGATCTTGCAGATGCATGCAGGGATAAAGATCTTCTTGTGCTTGCGGTGCCTTCGATTTTCACAAGAAGCACTGCAAAGAGCATGAAGGATCTGGTTAAGGAAGGCCAGATCATAACCAATGTGGCTAAAGGCGTGGAAGAGGATACACTGCTTACGCTTTCACAGATAATAGAGGAGGAGATCCCTCAGGCCGTAGTTACCGTGCTTTGCGGACCTTCCCATGCAGAAGAAGTGGCAAAGGGACTGCCTACAACGGTTGTTTCAGGTGCACACAAGAAGGCTGATGCTGAATATGTTCAGAATATCTTCAGTTCGAAGGTATTCAGGGTTTATACATCCCCGGATATGCTGGGAATGGAGCTTGGAGCAGCACTTAAGAATGTGGTAGCTCTGGCTGCCGGCATGGCGGACGGAATGGGATTTGGAGACAATACAAAGGCTGCCCTTATAACCAGGGGTATAGCTGAGATCACAAGGCTGGGTACTGCAATGGGTGGAAAGGCGGAAACCTTTGCAGGGCTTACCGGTATAGGCGACCTGATCGTTACCTGCGGAAGCGTTCATTCCAGGAACAGGAAGGCCGGATACCTTATGGGGCAGGGCAAGACAGCCAAGGAAGCCATGGATGAGGTTAAAATGGTGGTAGAGGGCGTATATTCCGCAAAGGCTGCCCTCTCTCTGGCAAAAAAATATAATGTTGAAATGCCTATTGTTGAGAAGGTTAACGAGATACTGTTTGAAGATAAGCAGGCTACGGATGCACTGGCGGAGCTTATGACCAGGGATAAGAAGTCTGAGCACTCATCACTGCCCTGGGAGGCGTAAGCCAAACGGACGGCCAGAGCATCGGTTTTAAAAATTATAAATAAGAATATAAAAATGGCGACTCGTGATATCTGTGCCGCCGTTTTTGTATTCATATGTAAAAAGATTTTCTTTGGGCTAGAACATCCTTGCCTTCATAAGATTGATCTTTCCTGTACTTAATGCGCTGGCATTGTTTACGAATATAACATCGTCTATCTCGTGCTCTTTTGCAAGAGTTACAGCCCCCTGCTTGTAGTATCTGTAGTCTACTACATAAACTTCATCATAATGGTCTACAAGGAAAGGAACGAAAGCATTTCCGAAGGATTCCTTGATCACAAGGCAGGCAGTGCCGTCATTTATGTTGGGATTCTTTATGTATGCATAGGGCTGGTCACCGCCTATGAAGGTGTTGAACTTGCTGTAGCGGCCCCATCCGGAAACGTCTTTTATTATGTCCCATTCCATTGTTACGCCGTTTTTCTGCGTGATGTACATAGTGTTTGTTGACAGGGGAACAAAGGCCTCTACTGTGTCGGGAGTGGCTGCCAGTGATGAACTGCCGGTAGAGGAGTAGAAGCTGCCAAGGAAATTGTCAAACTGTATGCAGGTGTAATCTGTTATTTCATAAGGGGTGAATCCCTTTATCTTTGCATACTGTCTGTAAGCATAGTATGCTCCACGGGCAGTCCAGTGATGGTCTGTTCTGAAATAGATATATTCATTGCGGTGTCTTGCAAGGGCATCGACGATGGGGACGGGAGTAACCTTCTCATCCATGACGGAGTAGATGTAGTTAAATGCGGCTTTTTCATCGCTCATATGCAGCTGTTCCTTAACGTCTGAACCCAGGTAAAAATACCCTGAGAGGGGGATCAGCATGGAATATACGTTGCTAACACCGTCAAGTTCTTCAGCGTAATCACTGGCCATTGCGGCATATTCATCCGCGCATTTCTGTGAAAAATAATAAGTGGAATAAGCTGCGCCGTTACTTATATATAAGGCACCGAACTTTTCACCGTCGCTTCCGGCATCGGAGGCTACGGAAGGGATCGGTGAAAAATCATCAGGGTCGTATTTGTTGTCTGATACGGTAGCATCTCCATCTTCAGAAGCTGTTTCATCTGTATTGGAATCTGCTTCACCGGAACTTCCGCCTGCTGATGTCATATCGTCTGAAGGCGGCGTGGGAGGAAGGGGAGGATCCATACCTTCATCAGCAAGAAGGTACTCGTCTTCATCTTCTATGGACGGATAGTCTTCAACAATGGGAATCTCATCACCATATGAAAGCTCACCATGTATCTCTTCGTCTTTTATGCCGTAGTGATCTTTCAGATCACCATAGGCTGTCAGTATTTCTTCACGGCCCGGATAACTGTCGGCATACCAGCTCTGGAGTTCATCCAGATATTCTCCCGACACAAAGTTTTCGTCAGAGTATACGGGGAAGGATTCCAGCTCTCTCTTCTCCAGTTCGCTTACCTGTGGACGTAGATTGGGGATCAGCCCTATGATGCTGCCACCGGCCATGAGCAGGCCGAATACAGTAATTATAAAGAAGGACCATCTTTTTTCGGAACGCTCTGCTTTTGATAATTCATTCTTTATTTCTTCATTTGTTGTGTTTTGTTCTTTATTATCAGCCATATCTGATTCCTGTTCTGTCTGTATGATTCTCTGCTAAAACCTGAAATATATAAAAGGATTGTAACTGTTGCCTATCAGGCACATTACTGACAACAGTAGACATACTATCACTGTCAGCGCATCAAGTAAATATTTTGTTCTGAATAAAACGGGGTGTTCTTCAAGTGTCAGGCTGTAAAGCTTTTTGTGAAGCTTATTGTATACAGGAAGGCATGAAATCACTGCAATCACCAGGAAGAACATATTATTCTTAAGGGCGAGCAGGGCTGCTCTGTCGGCATAGTATGCCGCACCTCCATCAAGCGCAAACATCCTGGTAAGAGCAGTTTTTAAGGTTAATGTATCATCAAAATAGAATATGGTCCAGCCGATAAGAACAAGGCACATTGTTAGAATGCAGCGGGGGATATAGAGCATGTAATACAGGTGACGTTTTCTTGATTTTTTTGGCTTGTCGTCAGCGGATTTTTCATTTGCTGAATTTGCAGCGTTGTGAGCTGTAATGCCGTCCTTCCCAGCTGCGTCATTGTTGGGCGCGGGCTTGTTTTCTTCTATTGAAAGTGCATTGAGTTCCTTTATTATGTCGGAAAGCTTGACTGTATCTACCGACAGGTCCTGGTCATCGGGAACCATGTCGAGGTTCATTATGCTGATATCTGTTTCATTATCAGTCTCATCTTCATCTTCCTTTTCCTTTTCCTTTTCAGTGGCCTTTGTGACAGCTTTTTCCGGTTCTGCGGCAACGGTTTTCTTTTCTTTGGGCTTTCTGTAAATAATGTATTTTTCTATGACAAGAAGTATGAAATAGTATAGTCCCCATATAATGAAATTCCAGCTGGCACCGTGCCAGAAGCCGGTAAGGGCCCAAACAACGAGAAGGTTGAAAATATTCCTGATGGCACTGCAGCGGTTTCCTCCCAGGGGGATATAGACATAGTCCCTGAAAAACGTACTGAGGGAGATATGCCAGCGGCGCCAGAAATCCGTTGCGGAAACTGCGACATAAGGATAATTGAAGTTCTCGTCATAATGAAAGCCTATCATAAGTCCCATGCCTATAGCCATGTCCGAATAGGCAGAGAAATCGAGGTATATCTGAAGCATAAAAAAGAACATTCCTACCCAAAGGGAAGGCGCGGAAGTTACAGCTATCTGATCCGCACCGGCGGGAACCAGATTGTCAACTACAGATGCACAGGTGTTTGCAAGGAAGGCCTTTTTGGCAAGGCCTGTGCAGAACCTGAGGATTCCCTTTCGGCAGTCGGAAACTGAAAATTTCCTTTCATTTATTTCTCTTTCGACAGTGCTGTATCGTATTATGGGGCCGGCAATGCACTGGTGGAACATTGCGGCATAGAGAAGAAGCCTGAAATAATTTTTCTGGGCGGACACTTCACCTTTTGCAACATCGGCGTTATAGCTGATGAGCTGGAAAGTATAAAAAGATATTCCGATGGGAAGTATTATTTCGGGAATATCGAATTCAAGTCCGGAGAAGTATTTGACGTTTTCGAGAAAGAAAACAGCGTATTTAAAATAGGCAAGTGTTCCCAGCATGCTGACCACATCCAGTACAAGCATTGCAACGGCACCTTTTTTATTGTTTTTCTTCAGAAAGTGCTCTTCAGCAAGCGCAAAAAGAAAGCTTACCAAAACCATGGATACCAGCAGTATCACATACTTGGGACCTGCAAAGGCATAGAATACAAGCGAAAAAATAAGCATGCAGGCATTCTTTAGCCGGATGCCGGGCAGCACGCTGTAGAGAAGCAGGTTTAGTGTTAAAAATATAAAAACAAAAAATAAGTGTGAGAAAACCATCTTAATCTAAATCTATGCAATATCGTTAACAGCCGGTTTACGGACTGCCGACGCCAATCCTGTTAAAATCTGTCCAAGTTTTGTTAACCGGTCAGACAAATTGTTATTATAGCAAAAAAAAGCATCTGTGGAAATACAATTTTTATCTTGAAAAAACACGGGGAAAAATTTATAATTGTAGCATATTGAAATGGAGGTTGCAATGCAGAAATATAAGGTCGGCGATTTTGTTATGTGTGGAATGTCCGGGTCCTGCAAGGTGGAGGAAATCGGACCGCTTTCATTTGGGGGGCCGGATAAGATATATTATTCACTGAAGCCTGTTTATGACTCCAGGGACACTATCTATGTTTCAGTTGATCGCGAAAGCGACATTTCAAGGAAGGTAATCGGCAAGAAGGAAGCGGAGGAGATGATCAGGGAGGTCGTTTCTTCAAAGCGTAAAGGAACGGTGCCGGCTAAGGAAGTCTGTGATGAGATATTAAGATCTGCGGATAATATCAAGATTTCCAATATGATAAGGCAGCTGCGTCATCTTCGTGCTGAGAACAGAAAGAATCACAAGAATCTCAATATTGCAGAGGAGAAGATCCTTAAGTGTGCAGAAAGGATTTTTTTCAGCGAGGTTGCCACTGCGCTTGGTATTACCATGGCGGAGGCTGTTGAGCGCATAAGTGAGGAGCTGGATCCGTAATGTTAATAAAATGGATGGCTTGGGGAACGTGGTTATCACGTTCCCTTTTGTATTTTGAAAGAATAGTGTAAGAATTTCATCATTATAAAGGGTTGGAATATGAGCAGAGAAGAATACGATATATTGGTTGATAAAATTAATTATCATATGGATCGGTATTACAATCAGGATGAACCTGAAATAAGTGATTACGAGTATGACCAGTTGATGCTTAGGTTAAAAGCGGCGGAAAAAGAAAACCCCGGCTGGGTTACGCCTGATTCACCGTCTCAGAAAATTGGTGGTACAACAAAAAGAGAAGCCGGAGTTAAGGTTACTCATGATGTTCCTATGCTTTCAATTGAAGATGTTTTTACAAAGGAAGATGTTATTTCATGGGTTGATAAAGTAAAGTCGGTATATCCTAATTGTTCTTTTTCTGTTGAAACGAAAATAGATGGTCTTTCTATGACTTTGCGTTATCAGAAAACTGATAATGGGATGTTAAATCTAACTTTGGCAGAAACGAGAGGCGATGGCTTAGTGGGTGAAGATGTGACTGCCAATGCCCTGGTAATAGCTGATGTAAAAAAGTATCTAGATTTACCATATGAGTCATTACAACTCCGCGGGGAGGTATATATGTCACATGGTGATTTTGAAAAATATAACATAGAACAAGAAAGATTAGGGAAAAAAATGGCGGCGAATCCCCGCAATCTTGCTGCTGGAACACTAAGACAACTTGACTCGAAGATTACGAAAGAACGTGGATTGAAAATGTTTGTTTTTAATATTCAGCAAGGACCAGACGAACTAATGGATAGCCATTGTGAAGGATTGGATTTTTTGTCTGCTAACGGGGTGCCAACGGTGTTCCATAAAAAGTGCACTACTGCTGATGAAATTATCAAAACGATTGATGAAATTGCAGAAATGCGGAATGAATTGGATTATGACTTGGATGGCGCTGTGATAAAAATAGATCAGATTCAGTATCGTGATGATTTTCCGGCAGGTAGTAAGTATTCTAGTGGTCATATTGCATACAAATACCCACCTGAAGAACGTGTTGTTGTCATGGATGAAATTCTTGTTGATGTGGGAAGAACCGGCAAAATAACGTATACGGGCGTATTTCATGATGAAAAAACCGGTAAACCTGCACGTTTGTGTGGGACAAATGTGTCAAGGGTGACTCTTCATAATCAGGATTATATCAGAGAGATGCAGATTGGAGTTGGAGGTACATATAAATTATTCAAGAGCGGAGAAATAATCCCTAAGTTGAATGGGTGTGTTAATGCTCCGGAAGATATTTTTAAAACTCCTGGAAGATGTCCTGTTTGTGGTAGCAAATTGATAAATGAAACAGATATGGCAGATATTAGATGTGTCAACGTTTTATGTCCGGCACAAATTACCAGAACCCTTGCATATTTTTGCTCGATTGATGCAATGAATATTATGGGATTGGGTGATTCTACTATCGAGGTTTTAATAAATAATGGTTATATTAAAACCTTTGCTGATATTTATAAATTAAGTGATTTTAAGGATGAGTTAATCAGCAAGAATGTTTTTGGCAAAGAAAAAGGAACAATAAGGGTTTTAGATGCAATTGAAAAATCAAAATCAAATGATCCTTCGAAAATGCTAACAGGTTTAGGGATTAGAAATGTTGGAAAGAATACAGCGAAATCCATAATGAAACATTTTAGTACGATTGATGAATTGATGAATGCTTCTTTCGAACAACTATCTGCTATTGATGATATAGGTCCTATTACGGCTATGTGTATAAAACAGTATTTTGAAGAACCGAAAAACAGAATTATTATTTCAGAATTAGCTTCGGCAGGCGTAAAGATGGAGATGTCCAAAGAACAAATGGGAGGAAATAAATTAGTCGGACTGACCATCGTTGTAACAGGAACGCTTGCTACACTCGGACGAAAAGAAATTTCTGAATTAATAGAGAATAATGGAGGAAAATGTACAGGTTCTGTAAGTAAGAAAACAGATTATCTTGTTGTAGGGACGGATGCAGGCAGTAAATTGACCAAGGCTCAAGCTTTGGGAATTAAAATTATTTCGGAAGATGAGCTGTTAAATATGATTAAGTAGATTATGAAAATTTGATATGCTGGAGGTTTATATGGCAAAGGAATTTGTAGCATTAAGTGATAAGGATACAAAAGAATTAAGAAACAGTTTAAAACTACCGGTTACAAAAGAGCTGGTTTATTGGAAAAAAGATTCAGATTGCGAATGGAGAAGTTTTTCTGTGGTTGATTACGAAGTGATTGCAACATATGAGCCGAGCGGGAGCATGAGTCTTATGATTTCTCTTGCGGATGGAAACAAGGTTAGAATACTGAGTGATTATTTTTCCGAAATGCAAAAATCGTCATTTCTAAGTGATATTAGTAAAGCATCTGAATAAAGGGGATTTTTATAGAATGGGAAGAATTGAGTGCGTTACAGACAACTATACCGTTGTTGATTTGGAAACTACTGGATTTAGTCATTTTAGTGATTCGATTATAGAAATCGGCGCAATCAAGTATGAGGCTGGTGCGGAAACGGATCGGTTCAATGTGCTTGTAAAAACAGACAAGGCTTTGTCTGAAAAAATTGTGATATTGACGGGGATTTCTAACGATATGCTTCAGCGTGATGGTATAGAGGAAAAAGAAGCGATAATGAAATTTAGCCGGTTTGTAGGTGAGAGTATTCTTGTAGGGCACAATTTTACATCATTTGACAGCAAGTTTTTGGAAGATGCATATGTTAGATCAATTAATAGGCCATTCACCAATGATTATATTGATACAATGTATTTGGCAAGAAATACTATGCCGGGAATGCAGAGTTACAGATTGGGCTGTTTAGCAAAATTATTTAATGTTGATTATTCAAAGGCTCATAGAGCAATAGAAGACTGTGTTATTAATCACTTGGTTTATGAATATTTGTCATTTGGTCGCATACTATGTAAAGAATCTGCAACGGGTGTTATTAACGGTTTCAATGCGGACATGGTTAATATTACATCGGATGCTTTATCTGTTGAGGAGGAGCTTGTTGAAGCGGATTTGTCTGAAGGCTGGCGAGCAAAACTTTCAGCTAAATTTGGAAATATCGAAAAAGAATTAGGTTTGATGGAGCAATCGTTTGTAATTATGGCAAACAAAGGTAAGGATGGTATATCATCCTATGCAATCAGAGTCTATGAACCAGATTTGGTAGAAGCTGGAAGGGATAGCAGTAAATATACGACATTGGCCAGAGTAAAGGAGAATGTTCTTAAATCTAATGTAAATATTGTTGAAGTGTATTCAAAGAGTTTTGGATCATCGGATGAAAAAAAACGTTTTGAGCAGGATTCAGATGAATTAATAGATTGTCTAATTGAGTGCATACATTATGGTATAAATAATTATGTTCCTAAAGCGACTGGTTTTGCATGTTGTTCACGTTATCAGTTATGTTCTGATTCAAAAAGATGCATACATCCCAATATGCTATACGCCAAAGCTTGCCAGTATAGAAGGAATATCGAAGCTGGAAATGTGTTTTTTTAGTAGCATTAATGTTAGGATTTTTGAATTGTTTTGGTTTTGCTGAGTAAACTTTAGATTTCATTAAATGATTGTTTTTGTGCTATAATATTCTTTTAATCATGACAATTATGTAAAGGAGGGGGGACAATGAGTGACCAGAAGAAAGACGCTGCAGTAAATACAGCTGAAAATGCAGATGAGAATAAGGAAAAAGATCAGAAGAAGGGCAAGGGTGTGATAATACCGGGCTTGCCTCCTAAAGGCAAAAAGTCTGAGGGAAACCGGAAATAATAATTGATAGAAAGGAATCGGGCAAGATGCCAATCAGGATTCAGAGCGATCTTCCGGCCAGGGAGCAGCTTGAAAATGAAAACATATTTGTAATGGATGAGACCAGGGCTATCCACCAGGATATCCGTCCTCTCAAGGTATGCATACTCAATCTTATGCCTCTTAAAGAGGATACGGAACTGCAGCTGCTGAGGTCTTTTTCGAATACCCCGTTGCAGATCGACCTGACTTTTCTTATGGTGAAAAGCCATATTCCGCAGAATACATCGGCAAACCATCTTAACCGCTTTTATACCTCTTTTGATGAGATAAAAGAGCAGAAGTTTGATGGAATGATAATAACAGGGGCTCCTGTTGAACAGATGCCTTTTGAGGAAGTGGACTACTGGGATGAAGTGTGCAGGATAATGGACTGGACAGATACAAATGTTACATCAACTATGTATCTGTGCTGGGGAGCCCAGGCAGGGCTTTACCATTATTACGGTATTGACAAAGTGGCTCTTCCGGAAAAACTTTTCGGCATATACAGACACCGCGTTTTGCACAGGCGCACCCCGTTAGTAAGAGGGTTTGATGATGAATTTTATGCACCTCATTCCAGACATACCACTAACAGGACAGAAGATATAGAAAACTGCAGCGAGCTTACGGTTCTGGCAAATTCCGACGAGGCAGGTGTGCTGCTGGTAAAGTCAAATGATGACAAAAGAATATTTGTGATGGGGCATCCGGAGTATGACAGATACACTCTTGACAAAGAGTACAAGAGGGATGTCAGTAAAGGGCTGGATATACACCTTCCGGTCAATTATTATCCGGATAATGATCCGGAACAGAAACCGCTGCTTTTGTGGCGCGCCCATGCAAATGCTCTCTACAGCAACTGGCTTAACTATTATGTATATCAGGTGACTCCATACGATCTTGATAAGTGATACGAACAAGCTGCCGGACGACACGGATAATGATGCAGTCCGTTGAAAGAAACAGTGAATTTGTGGTATCATTTAGCCATGGATATTTATCAGGCTTACGGGATACTGGGGCTGCAGTATGGAGCCTCGTCGTCTCTTGTAAAAAGTACATACCACAGGCTGTGCAGGGAACTTCATCCGGATACCCCGGGGACAACGGAAGCAGATCATGAAAGATATCTGCAGGTTGTCAGTGCCTATGAGCTAATAGTCAGGGCAAGCATGATGTCATCACCTGTGCCCCAGGGACGCATAATAGGAAAGCCTGTTGTGCATGCGTCAACGACCGGGGGACGCGTTTTAGGAAAGAGCACGGCTTCTGTGCATCCCGGAACAGCAGAAAGCATTGCAGACAGAAGAAAGTTTGAAAAGCAGATGCAGCAGTCCAGGGATGAGAGGCGCATTAAGGAAGCTGAAGAACTTAAAAAAAGACAGAAGGACCTGGCAAAGCAGCGTGAGAAAGAGAAACAGATTCTTAATGAAATCCGTATGATAAGGCTTGCGCATATCATACATGAAGTTCTTGCTGAAGATACAAAGAAAAAAGAGGGAATCTGACGATGGCTATGGATTTTGATGACGATCTTTATAAGCTGACACTCGCCTATCTTAAGTCAGAAAGATACAGTGGCAGCAACGACGGCAAGAGATTTTTCTTTGAAAAGTATAAGGAAAATGAAGAGGCAGATCCGCAGCTGAGAGTTTGTATATGGCCGGAGCCCTATGGTTACGACAGTACTGCTGAAGAACTGAAGAGCTATACTTTTTATGAGTTTTCACAGGAAGGACTGGATGAGGCCTGGAATTTTGTGAAAGCAGTAGTAGGAAAACAGCAGTAAATTGCTTTATAAGTTTAATTAAGCGGGGAGAGTTATATGAAGAAATCACTTAAAACGAAGGCACTGCTTTTGGTATCCGGCGCACTTGCGGTACTGGTAATGTGTTCCACCCTTATCAGCTACATATTTTACACAAATGCGCTGGATGGATATGTGAGGGAAGTTGTCAAGGAAGAATCAAAAGGCCAGTTTTTTGTGATATTTACCAGCAGCATGATCATACTTGCGGTAATACTGGTTGTGATCACTGCGATTCTGCTGGAGGTTTATTTCATAAAACCTGTCACGGATATGACGAAGGCGATTGCATCCATAACGTATAGTGAAGCCGGAATGTCAGAAGGTGAAGACGGCGAAAAGGCTCTTACGCTTAAAGATCTGGATATTGATTCAGGCGATGAGATCGAGGAGCTTTATCATGCGCTTCAGAAGTTCCGTCTGGATACTGCTGAGTACCTTTTAAGCATACGTGAAGACAGCTGGGAGAGAGAACATGACAGCATGACCATGCTGTCAAACAGGGTAAAGTTTGATAAAAGAAAAGTGGAAGTATATCCTTATGCAGATTCGATATATATTGCCTGCCTGAATGTCATAAATATGCATGTGGTAAATGATGAGATAAGCACTGAGGCAGGTGATGGTATCATTTCAAAGGTGGCAAGGGAATTAAGACGCCTTTCATCCGAGAATATCCACACATACAGGCTTGAGGAAGACCACTTTATGGTTGTGTTCTGCGGATACCTTGAAGAAGAGGCAATATCCGTAATAACAAAATGGGTAGAGAGAGTTGGCCGCCTTAACCGTAATTCAGATAATTTTGAATGCCGTCTCAGCTGGGGCGGTTCCTATGGTGAAGGCATATTTGATGTGGATGATATATACAAGCATGCCGATACCGAGCTTTACTGTAACACTGCTGTGGCAAAGAAGGAAATAGCAGGTAATAAATAATAGGTAATTAATAACCGATAGTTGTACTGTTTTGATAAATAAGGGGATTACATTTGGTTAGGATAGACCGTCTGGATAAACTTGACCGGATAAATTATTATTCCAAGATGCATTGCCACCTGGTAAAGTGGTGGAATGTTAATATGGTCACACCGGATAGTGAAGAAGAGACGACTGAAGGTGATGGGGATGATAATTATGATCCTGACGCAGAAGCTGAAAAGCTTATTATGGAGGCTCTGGGGGAGGATTTGGGAAATACGGATGTGAGCCGGCAGGCTGACGCTTCATCTGTAGCGGCTGATCCCTTCAGCTCACAGGGTGATATTCCACCCGATGCTCTTGAAATATATAACCGTTTGATGGCTGAGGCAGCGGCTGATGAGGCTGCAAAACAGGCTGAGATTGAAGCTGCCAAAGTGGCTGCAGGGACGTAACAGGATTTGAAAGTTGACAGATTAAAACACCATGCAATTCTGCATGGTGTTTTTTAATGTTTATACAGCTTTGTTACTTTCCTGTGCTTTTTTCTTTGCGAGGTTCTTATTGGCAGTGGAAAGCATTAGCTTTATTCTGTTCAACTGGTTTACTTCGCTGGCACCGGGATCGTAATCGATTGCGACAATATTGGATGCAGGATACTTTTTCCGTAGAGCCTTAATAACGCCTTTTCCCACCACATGGTTAGGGAGGCATCCGAAAGGCTGGGTGCAGACAATGTTTTCCGTTCCGGAATGTATGAGCTCAAGCATCTCACCGGTAAGGAACCACCCTTCACCTGTCTGATTGCCTATGGAAACGATATCCTTTGCATAATTTACCAGATCATGTATGTCAGCAGGAGGGTCAAAGTGCCTGCTGCGTCTGAAGAGCTTTGAAGGGTAGGAACGTACCCAGTCCATTGCCTTCATGCCAAGCTTTGCCTTGTTGGCACTCTTTCTGCTCATTCCCAGCTCGTCTGCTTTGTATATCTGGTTGTAGAAACAGTAGTACATGAAATCCAGGAGATCCGGAACTACTGCCTCGGCACCTTCTTTTTCAAGCAGATCTACAAGGTAGTTATTGGCTGAAGGGGAGAATTTTACAAGGATTTCACCTACAACGCCGACCCTTGGCTTGCGTTCTTCATAAATCGGTATATTATCAAAATCCTCTATTATTCCCTTGCAGAGTTTTTTGTACTTTCCAATGGAAAGGTGCTTTGCGGATACAAAAGCCTGGCATTCCTTAAGCCATTTCTGGTGGACTGCTTCCACAGCACCGGGCTCTTTTTCATAAGGGCGCATCCTGTAAATGCACTTCATGAATATGTCCCCGAATACTGCAGCGCATATGCCCCTGAGAAGGAGATTAGCATCAAGCTTAAAACCGGGATTGGACTCAAGGCCGCTTAAGTTAAGTGATATAACCGGGATATTGGGATAACCCGCTTTTTCAAGTGCTCTTCTTATGAAACCTACATAGTTGGTGGCCCTGCAGCCACCGCCGGTCTGTGACATCATAAGTGCCAGATGATCGGTGTCGTATTCGCCGGTCTCTATGGCTTCTATGAGCTGGCCGATAGTACAGAGTGAAGGGTAGCAGGCGTCGTTATTTACATATTTGAGACCTACATCCACGGAATGCCTGTTGTCATTATCCAGCACATGGAGATTGTAGCCGCAGGCTTTGAAAGCAGGGGCAAACATATCAAAATGCACAGGAGACATCTGAGGGCAGAGTATTGTGTAAGTCTGCTTCATTTCTTCCGTGAAAAGCACACGGTTTATATTTGTAGGACGTATGGTCCTTTTTTCAGCTTTTCTTTCTTTTACTTCCAGGGCTGCGATAAGTGAACGCACGCGGATCCTTGCCGCGCCCAGATTGTTTACTTCGTCGATCTTTAAGCAGGTATATATTTTGTCGGAACCGGAAAGTATATCATTTACCTGGTCTGTTGTAACGGCGTCAAGACCGCAGCCAAAGGAATTGAGCTGGATGAGATCCAGGTCTTCCCTGGTGCGGGCGAATGCTGCAGCGCGGTAAAGCCTGGAATGGTACATCCACTGGTCCGAAACTATAAGTGGACGGTCGGGGTGACCTAAGTGTGAAACGGAATCCTCTGTAAGGACTGCAATATCATAGCTGTTTATTAGCTCGGGAATTCCGTGATTGATCTCAGGATCAATATGATAGGGGCGTCCGGCAAGAACTATACCCCGTTTATGATTCTGTTCCATCCATTTAAGGACTTCTTCACCCTTACGCTGCATGTCGTCATGGGCCTTGGCAAGTTCATCCCATGCCTTTTCAACAGCATCGCTGATTTTGTCAGGATCTATTTCAGAAAATTCCTTTGTAAGGGCATATGTTATGGTGTCAACACCTGCAAAATTCATGAAGGGGTGCCTGAATATCACTTTACCGTCCGTAATATCTTCCACATTATTTTTTATATTTTCAGGATATGAAGATACTATGGGGCAGTTGTAGTGGTTGTTTGCATCCTTTGTCTCATTTCGCTCATAGAAGAGTGAAGGATAAAAGATGAAATCAGGCTTCTGTTCTATGAGCCACTGTACATGGCCATGTGCCAGCTTGGCAGGATAACATTCCGACTCTGAGGGAATGGACTCGATGCCAAGCTCGTATATCTTTCTGGTGGAAGAGGGGGAGAGCATTACCCTGAAGCCCAGTTCCTTAAAGAATGTGGCCCAGAAAGGAAAGTTTTCATATATATTGAGGACTCTTGGAATTCCAACGGTGCCTCTTGGTGCCTGATCAGCAGGAAGGGACTCATAATCAAAGAATCTCTTTAGTTTATATTCGAAAAGGTTAGGGATATTGTTTGCGTTTTTGGGCTTGCCCAGTCCTCTTTCACAGCGGTTGCCGGAAATGTACTTGCGATTGCCGGAGAAATTGTTAATGGTAAGGCGGCAGTTGTTGGTACATCCGCGGCACTTAGACATTGATGTGGTAAAAGTGAAATTATCAATGTCGGCAAAAGAGAGCATGGTGGTCTGATAGCCTTCCTCATATCTTTCTCTGGATACCAGGGCAGCACCAAAGGCACCCATTATTCCGGCTATGTCAGGTCTTATTGCATTGCAGCCGGCGATATTTTCAAAACTTCGAAGAACTGCATCATTATAGAATGTGCCGCCCTGTACGACGATATTTTTGCCAAGGGCGGAAGCATCGGAAACCTTTATAACCTTAAAGAGTGCGTTCTTTATGACAGAGTAGGCAAGACCGGCAGAAATATCGGCAACGGATGCGCCCTCTTTCTGAGCCTGCTTAACCTTTGAATTCATGAATACGGTACATCTGGTACCGAGGTCTATGGGGTGTTCTGCAAAAAGTGCGGCTTTAGCAAAATCCTGAACGCTTAAATTAAGTGACTTTGCAAAAGTCTCAAGGAATGATCCGCAGCCGGAAGAGCATGCCTCATTTAGCATAACGGAATCAACATTGCCGTTTTTTATGCGTATGCATTTCATGTCCTGACCGCCGATATCCAGTATGCAGTCTACGCTGGGATTGAAAAATGCAGCTGCATAGTAGTGGGCAACAGTCTCAACCTGACCGTCATCAAGCAAAAATGCGGCCTTCATAAGTGCTTCACCGTAGCCGGTGGAGCAGGCGCGTACAATGTGTGCATCAGAGGGCAGCTTGGATTTTAATTCGGCAAAAGCCTTAAGCGCGGTCTCAAGAGGGGAACCGTTATTATTGGAATAAAAAGCCCAGAGCAGTTCGCCTTTTTCGGATACCAGAGCCATCTTGGTGGTGGTGGAGCCTGCGTCAATTCCCAGGAAACAGTTGCCGGAATAGCTTTCAATATCTGCTGTTTCAACTCTTGCTTTGTCATGTCTTGCAGTGAATTCGTCGTATTCAGCCTGGTCCTTGAAAAGAGGCTCCATTCTTTCAACTTCGAATTCCATACGGATACCGTTTTTCAGACGGTTGGCAATATCGGAAAGAGTAGTCGCATTCTCGCATTTTGAATTAAGCGCGGAACCGATGGCCGCGAAAAGATGTGAATTCTCTACATCTATGGTATGTTCCTCATCAAGCTTTAGTGTTCTGATGAAAGCTGCTTTGAGCTCCGAAAGGAAGTGGAGAGGACCTCCAAGGAAAGCAACATGTCCTCTTATGGGTTTTCCGCAGGCAAGGCCTGAGATTGTCTGGTTAACAACAGCCTGGAAAATGGAGGCGGAAAGATCTTCTCTGGTAGCACCGTCATTGATGAGTGGCTGTATATCTGTCTTTGCAAAGACACCGCATCTTGCAGCTATGGTATATAGTGATTTATAGTCTTTGGCATACTCATTAAGGCCGGCGGCGTCAGTCTGGATCAGGGAGGCCATCTGGTCAATGAAAGAACCTGTGCCTCCGGCACATATGCCGTTCATACGCTGTTCCACATTGCCGTTTTCAAAATAGATTATCTTGGCATCCTCACCGCCAAGCTCGATTGCTACATCGGTCTTAGGGGCAAAGGTCTCAAGGGAAGTGCTGACCGCAATAACTTCCTGTACAAACGGGATATTAAGATGTGTCGCAAGGGTGAGGCCTCCGGATCCGGTTATGACGGGATATACTGCCCTGTCGCCGGTCTTTTCCATGGCTTTTTCTGTAAGTCCCTGAAGGGTTTTGCTTATGTCGGCAAAGTGCCTCTCATAATCAGAAAAAAGAATGTTGTTTTCTGAATCTATCAATGCAACCTTTACGGTAGTTGATCCTATATCTATACCGAGACGGAGGGTCTCGTCAGTGGTAATGCTGGAACTGTTCATTATTCCTCTTTCTGCCGTTTGCGGCATTTTATGTTTGTCAGGAAGAAATACCGTTTGGTATTTCATCAAGCCCTTTACTTCGCCAAAATCCCCCACACCACAAAAAAGTCACACATCAAAATATTATAAATGTGGCGGGGGCTTATTTCAAGTATCAATCTGTTGTGGTACAGCCTATTGATGATTGAGGATTTTTACAAAATCTGGTATCATTAGTTACTGTATGAAACACGAGAAAATTCTGCTGTCACAGCATGTGCAGGTATGGAGTGCATGACGTCAGAATATGAAAAGTAAAGGAGATAAAAATGGACACTCTTGAATTCAGATATGATACGCAGCTGCTTATAGACGGAGATGATCTTGATGAGGATGAGATCAATGAGTATATCACGGAGCATTTCAAAGGAGACTGTCTTTTGGCAGTAGGCGGTGACGGAGATCCCATAAAGATTCATTTCCATACAAATGAGCCATGGCTTGTGCTGGAATACTGCAGAAGCCTGGGAGAAATATATGATATCGTAGTGGAGGACATGGATCGTCAGGCAAGAGGGCTGCACGGATGAATTTTCTGGTTAAGCTTGAAAAGAAGATAGGCAAATATGCAATAAAGAATCTGCCTATGTATATGCTGGCTACTTATGCCATAGGATATATCATACAGCTGATCAATTCGGATGTGACATTTTTTCTGTCGCTTAATCCCTATGCCATACTTCATGGCCAGGTATGGAGGCTTTTTTCATGGATCCTGATACCGCCTGACAGCGGTAATATCATATTCACTGCCATAATGCTTTTTTTCTATTTTTCCATAAGCAGGACACTGGAGCAGACCTGGGGATCTTTTTATTTTAATCTTTATATCTTCATGGGACTGATATTTACAGTAATTGGTGCTTTCTGTATGCTGGGTTACAGTGAATTGTTCATGACGGAGAAAATGGCCTTTGTGGATGCAAATATGCAGATGACATATGGTGAGATACCGGCTGTTTTCGGCGGATCATGGTTTTATGCTACATATTCAATGCTGTTTTCAACTTATTATGTGAATATGTCCATTTTCCTGGCATATGCAGCTACATATCCTGATATGCAGGTGCTGATCATGTTCATTATCCCTGTAAAGGTTAAGTATCTGGGCATAATCTATTCGATAATCCTTGTGCTTGAAGCTTTCGGAATGGGAATAATGGGACTGTTTGTCATAGGGGCATCGCTTCTCAATTTTGTCGTCTTCTTCATAATGACGAGAAAGAGCCTGCGGATCTCACCGAAGATGCGGGCGAGACAGAGGGATTTCAAGAAACGTACTGCGGCTGCTGCACAGGCAAGGCAGGTAGCAAAGCATAAATGTGCTATCTGCGGACGTACAGCAGAGGAGTATCCGAATCTCGAATTCAGGTTTTGCTCGAAGTGCGAGGGAAATTATGAATTCTGCCAGGATCATCTGTTTACGCATAAGCATTTTAAGAGAAGTGATAAGTAGGGTGGTGAAACTTCAAATACCTTATAGACTCGCCTGATTGGCGAATGACCTCGCGGCAGGGGAACTGTCAGCGGGGGGAGTAGAGCCATGTAGTATCAAAGATAGGTTGAGAGAAAATGACAGCAGAAGAAAAATTTATAGAAAAGATAACGGAACTTAAAGACACAGCAATGATCCAGGGTGGGATGCTAACCCAAGATCAAGTAGATGAGGCTTTTCCGGATATCAATGATGTACAGAAAAAGGTTCTTACGGATTATTTTAAGGATAATAATATCGGCATAGGCAGTCCGTTAAAGGATGAGGAATTCCTGAACGAAAAGGACAGCCGTACCATAAAGATGTACATGGAGGACTTAGCTGATATCGGAGAGATTGATGAGTCTATGAAACGTGTCCTTATAATGAATGCCCTTAATGGTGACAAAGCCGCAAGGGAGCAGCTGATAAACAGCTACCTTAAGACGGTGGTGGACACTGCCAGACTGTACAGTAACCAGGGAGTAGAGACAGGCGACCTTATAGGTGAAGGCAATATAGCGCTTATAACTGCCATATCCATGCTTGAAAGCATAGAGGATCCTTCGGATTGCGACGAAATGGTTATGCGTACTGTAATGAATACCATGGACGAACTTATAAATGCGGAAAATTCAGAGTATGAGTCCGATCGTAAGGTTATGGCCATGATAATGAAGGTGCTTGGTAAGGCAAAGGAAATGTATGAAACCTTCGGTCAGAAATGCTCCGTTCAGGAACTGGCGGATGCAGGAAATTTCACATTTAATGATATCTATAGTGCCATAAGTCTTGCGCCGGACTGCAAAAAGTATATCGATGTGCCTGAAGACGGCGGTGAAGAATGATGGAATTCGGTGAGAATGATTATAAGTATATACTGCAGGAATTCTCAAAGACCATGATCGGTGCAAGGTACACTTACTCTGAGATCATGGCTGCGGAAAGGGCGCCTTTTAAATTCCAGACTATCATCGACAGACTTATACTTCCCTATGCTGATCCGGATATGATGATCGGCGACCATATACTGAATATGGATAAGGATGACAAGAATTACCGTATCTACGAGAACCTTAAAATAAAGATAAGGTGCTGTGTCCCTGACGGTGATGGATATAAGACGAAGGATTTTCGGATTAACGAGATCACCGGGCTGGAAGAATCTGTTAAGGATACACTTGTGGTTCAGGAAATCGCTTTTTCAAATCTGGCATTGATGGGATTCAAATTATAGATTTTCAGTTATTTTAATATATTGTTTTGCTAAGGAGGCATTATGTTTGACAAAGAGAAATTAAACGCATACAGACCGGTAGAGCATCACTACAGTGAAGATCTTAAGAGTGAAGCCTATCTTCTTGAACATATAAAGAGCGGTGCAAGGGTAGCCCTGCTGGATAACGATGATGAAAATAAGGTGTTCTATATCGGCTTCCGCACACCGCCCAAGGATTCCACTGGTGTGGCGCATATCCTGGAGCATTCAGTGCTCTGTGGTTCGGAGGCTTTTCCGGTAAAGGATCCTTTTGTTGAACTGGCTAAGGGATCACTTAATACCTTCCTTAATGCCATGACCTACCCGGACAAGACCGTATATCCGGTAGCTTCCTGCAATGATCAGGATTTCAAGAACCTTATGCATGTGTATATGGATGCGGTGCTTCATCCTAATATCTATTCAGAGGAAAAGATATTCCGCCAGGAGGGCTGGCACTACGAAATGGAGGATAAGGACTCTGAACTGACCCTTAACGGTGTGGTTTATAATGAGATGAAGGGGGCTTTTTCTTCACCTGACGATGTGCTTTCCAGGGAGATAATGAATTCTCTTTTTCCAGATACGGCCTACGGCGTGGAGAGCGGCGGTGACCCTGATTTTATCCCTGACCTCACATATGAGAATTTCCTTAAGTTCCATGGTGCATATTATCACCCTGTCAATTCGTATATTTATATGTACGGTAACGCTGACTGGAATGAACGCCTCGAATGGCTGGATAAGGAATACTTAAGCAAATACGAAAGGATAGAGCTGTCTTCGCACCCCGGCATACAGGAAGCCTTTAAGGAGCCGGTGCATATTGTAAAGCATTATCCGATTTCCGAAGAGGAAAAAGAGGAAAAGGCAACATACCTTTCATATAACGTAGTATTGGGAAGCAGCACGGACAGGGAACTCTACATTGCTTTCCAGCTTATCGATTATGCACTCACGACAGAAGGCTCGAGGCTTAAGAAGAATCTTGTGGAAGCCGGCATCGGCACAGAGATCACCTCAAGCTTTGAAAACGGTATATGCCAGCCTTATTATTCCATAGTTGCAAAGAATGCGGACCCTTCGGATGAAGGTAAGTTTGTTGAGATAATTGAGGCGGAGTTTGCAAGAGTTGTGAAGGAAGGCTTTGATAAGAATGCGCTTTTAGCCTGCTTGAATAAAAAGGAATTTAAGTACAGGGAGGCTGACTCTGCTCATTACCCTAAGGGACTGCTGCTTGGTCTTACATGTCTGGACAGCTGGCTATATGATGATGCTCTTCCTTTTATACATGTCGAAGAGCTTGATACATTTGCATTCCTCAGGGAAAAGATAGATACGGACTACTTTGAAAAACTGGTTGAAAAGTATCTGATAAGCAATGAACACCGTTCTGTGCTTCGGCTGGAGCCGGAGAAAGGCATGACCGCAAAGAAGGAGGCTGCACTTGCCGAGAAGCTTGCAGCATACAGGGACGGCCTTTCAGAAGAAGAAAGGGAAAAGATAGCAGCTGATACGAAGGCTCTTAAGGAATACCAGGCTGCTCCGGATACTGAAGAGGCATTAAAGTGCCTGCCGGTGCTTAAGAGAAGCGATATAAGGAAAAATATTCTGCCGCTTTATAATGAATGGACCGACATTGACGGCATAAAGACACTTTTTCATGAAATAGATACTAACGGAATACTGTACTTTACGATGTATTTTGACCTTAAGAAGATGCCCATAAGGCTTTACCCCTATCTGGGACTTCTTAACAATATGTTTAAAACCGTGGACACGGATACTCATTCATATGAACAGCTGGGCTACGAGATTGATAAATATATCGGAAGGCTGTCATTTTCTACAGACACCCTGGTAAAAGGCGAGGACAGTTCGGATTATGTTATGAGTGCGACAGTATCTGTCAGATGCCTCAGATCAAATGCATCAAAGGCTGTGGAGCTGATAAAGGAGGTTATGCTGGGATCGGTAATTGATGATCCCAAGCGTGTGAAAGAGATAATTGCAGAGGTCAGGTCTTCCATGCAGGGAGCCATGAGTTACATGGGACACCTTGTGGCATATTCGGAGATCATGGCCTGCATCTCGGAATCCGAAAGACTTAACGCCATGATGAGTGGTTTGGAGTTTTACCGCCTGCTGGAAGACTGGGAGGAAAACTTTGATGAAAGATGGGATGGAATAAAGAATAATCTTAAAGAGGTTATTTCTGTTGCTTACAGAAGGGATATGCTTACCCTTGATGTGACCGGATCGAGGGAGGAACTTAAGTCGCTTGAAGGTCAGATCGGACCTATAGCCGATGCTCTTCCTGTCGGTGATATCACTGAGGAAAGAGGAAGTGTGGAACTTAAGAGGGAGAATATGGGCTTCAGCAATTCTGCCCAGGTACAGTATGTATGCAAGGGCGGAAGCTTTAAGACTGCAGGACTTCCTTATGATTCGAGACTGAGAATCCTGCATACCATTCTGGCATATGAATATCTCTGGACAAATGTACGTGTCAAGGGCGGTGCCTATGGATGTATGAACTCTTTCAGGAGATCTGGTGAAAGCTATTTTGTATCATACAGGGATCCGAACCTTAAAGAAACTCTGGATATATTTGATGGTATTGCGGATTTTGTTGAGAATTATGATGCGGATGAGGCTGTGATGACTAAATATATCATAGGTACTATGAGTGATCTTGATATTCCCCTTACTCCTTTTGCAAGTGCAGCCAGGTCAAGGTATTCTGAATTGTCAGGACTGACCGAGGCAAAACTCCAGGAGGAACGGGATATGGTTCTGGGGGCAAATGCCGAGGATATAAGGGCACTTGCAAAATATGTAAGGGCTGTTATGTCAGATTCCCTTATCTGCGTTGTAGGAAACGAGGGCAAGATAAAGGACGCTGCAGACTGTTTTGACCGTGTAGAGGCAATGTTTCATTGATACCATAAGAGAGCAGAGAGAGTTATATGTCGGATAATACAGAAAAAAAATCAGGATTTGCGGTGCTTATAGGCAGGCCTAATGTGGGTAAATCCACGCTTATGAACCATCTCATAGGCCAGAAGATCGCTATAACATCCCCAAGGCCTCAGACCACCAGGAACCGTATTCAGACGGTTTATACGGATGACCGGGGACAGGTTATTTTTGTGGATACACCGGGGCTTCACAAGGCAAAAAATAAGCTGGGGGATTATATGATGGCTGCGGCTAACCGTTCAATAAAAGAGGCCGATATTGTACTGTGGCTGATTGAACCTGACAAGCAGGTTAATGACAGGGATATGGATATTGCAGGTCAGATAAAAGACCTGAAGCTTCCTGTATTTCTTGTTATTAACAAGATTGATACGGTGAAAAAGCCTGTACTGCTTGAAGTTATAGAGGCATACAGAAAGCTCCTTGATTTCAATGAGATCATTCCCGTATCAGCCCTTAAGAGCGAAGGTCTTGATGACCTGATGAAGAGTGTTTTTGAGTATCTTCCGGTGGGGCCGTACTATTTTGATGAGGATGAGCTGACGGATCAGCCTATGAGACAGATTGTTTCGGAACTTATCAGGGAGAAGACATTAAGACTTCTGGATAAGGAAATACCCCATGGGATTGCCGTAGTGATCGATAGCATGAAAAAGCGTGATGGAAAGAATCTCTGTGATATTGATGCCACTATCATCTGCGAGAAGAATTCACATAAGGGCATCATAATAGGCAAAAACGGAGCGATGCTTAAAACAATAGGTTCACAGGCTCGTCCGGAGATAGAAAAGCTGCTTGAAATGAAGGTCAACCTGAAACTCTGGGTGAAAGTAAAGGAAAACTGGCGGGACAGCGACCTGTTCGTGTCGAATTTCGGCTATAACAAGAATGACTTTAAAAACGATTAGGTAGATGGCAGAATTGTTTAATGCACCGGGGATAATCTTAAAGAGTGAACCGGTAAATGAATATGACAGACGAGTCGTGATACTTACGGGAAATACAGGTAAGATCTCGGCATTTGCAAACGGTGCACGCAGACAGGGAAACCGCTTCCAGGCATGCACCGATCTTTTTGTTTTTGCGGATTTCAAGCTTTATGCCGGCAGGAGTGCATATACCATATCCGAAGCAAGTGTTAAAAATTATTTCGGGGAATTCAGGGAAGATTTTGATGCATCTCTTTATGGTATGTATTTTCTTGAGGTCTCGGATTACATCACCCGTGAAAACAATGATGAAAAGGAAATGCTCATTCTTCTGTACCAGGCACTCCGGGCACTGATACATCCTGCGTATGACAAGAGGCTTGTGAAATGCGTCTTTGAGATAAAAGCCATAATGCTGCAGGGAGAGTTTGACCCGGGCAGATATGAAGACAGGGACAAAACTATACGGTATACCATTAACTTTATCATGAATACAGAGTCTAAGTCTTTATTTAGTTTTACTCTAAAGGAAGAAGCTATAAAGGAATTGGCCTTGATAGCAAAGAATGAGTGCCAACGCGTCTGGGATGGTCATAAGTTCAAAAGCGAAGATATGCTTGAGATGCTGTTGTGAATTAATTGATGAAATTTACACTTGCATATTACACGATAAAATGTTAGTATAAAAGTCCGTGAAATATCCTTGCTTGTCCGCAAGGACAGGCCAATAAGTCCAAAAGGAGGTAAAGACAGCATGAACAAGTACGAATTAGCCGTTGTAGTCAGCGCTAAGCTCGGAGAAGAGGAAAGGGTTGCTGTCATTGACAAGTGTAAGGAGTATGTTGTCAGATTTGGCGGCACAGTTACAGATGTCAAGACAGATGAAGCACCCAGAAAGCTTGCTTATGAGATTCAGAAGCAGAAGGAAGCTTATTATTCATTCATCCAATTCGAGTCTGAAGACAGCGAGACACCGGTCGAGCTTGAGAACAGGATCAGACTTCGTGAAGATCTTCTCCGTTTCTTATGCGTCAGACTTGACGAAGCATAAAGAAAGGAAGAATTTATTATGAACAAAGTTATTTTGATCGGAAGACTGACAAAGGATCCTAATGTTACATACTCACAGGTTAACGGAGAGTCCAGAGCTATAGCAAGATATACTCTTGCAGTAGACAGGGGCTTTACAAGGAACAATGCAAATGGTGACCAGCCTACAGCAGATTTTATCAGCTGTGTGGCATTTGGCAAGACCGGAGAGTTTGCTGAAAAGTATCTTCACAAGGGAACCAAGATTGCGGTTACCGGCAGGATCCAGACAGGCAGCTATACCAATAAGGAAGGTCAGAAGGTTTATACTACCGATGTAGTAGTAGAAAACCATGAGTTTGTTGAAAGCAAGAATGCAAATGGCGGCGGTGGCAGCTACAGCGGAGGCTCTTCAGCACCTTCAGCACCGGATAATGATGAGGATTTCATGAATATTCCCGGTGGTATAGATGATCAGATACCTTTTAGCTGAGTTTAGTTTTAATGGTGTACATGAACAGGAGGCTTTATCATGGCATTTAATAAGGAAGACAGAGGAACAGCACCCAAGCGTCGTCCGGGTGGCGTTCATCGCCGCAGAAAGGTTTGCGTATTCTGTGGCAAGGCAGTAAATAAGGAAGGCAAGGAGAATCCCGAGGTTGTTATAGACTATAAGGATACTAATAAGCTTCGCAAGTATGTTTCAGAGCGTGGCAAGATCCTTCCCAGACGCGTAACAGGATGTTGTGCAAAGCATCAGAGAGAGCTTACAACAGCTATCAAGAGAGCACGTCACGTTGCTCTTATGCCCTACACAACAGAGTAATTTTTCAAGTTTATTAAAAAAGGTTTTTCACGAGTTTTCGCCACACTGTTATCAGTGTGGCGATTCCTTTTTTTACTAACTGTTGAGAATATAACAGAAATTTAGTAAAATAGACCTTATGGCGACAAAGGTAAAAACAAAAGGTAAACTAAAAACATATCTTCAGATGCCGCTGCTTTTAGGAATAGCGCTGGCACTTATAAATGTGGTTGTATATATGCTGAATACTGATGCGGGAATACTGCTTACGGTATTTGTTGTTATTTATCTTACAACCATTATTCTCATGATGATCTTTTCAGGACCTGCTCTTGAGGCTGAACTCATAGGTTTTGCTACGGAGTATGGTCAGATACAGAAACAGCTCTTAAAGGAACTTGAGCTGCCTCATGCGCTTTTGGATGAAAACGGCCGTGTCATCTGGATGAACAGGGCATTCGAAGCCATGGGGTCACATGATAAGTTTTATAAAAAGCCGATTTCGAATATTATCCCTGAGCTTACAAAAGAGAAGTTTCCTTCAGATGAAGGAACTGTTGAGCATGATGTTATAATAGGTGACAGGGATTTTCAGGCAAGGATGAAACGCATTAGTTTACAGGATATGGCGCTGCTTGCTGATATGAAGGACGGAAGGGACTATGACGGATATCTGATCGCAGTATACCTTTTTGACAGGACTGCACTTAAGATGGCATTGAAGGAAATTGATGACCAGTCCCTGGCTGTAGGACTTGCATATATCGACAACTATGAGGAGACTATTGAAAATATTCAGGATCCTGAAAAAAGGAGCATGCTGGCTGTTTATACAGATACCGCTATCCAGAAAAGCTTCACAGCCCTTGACGGTATAGTCAGGAAGACTGAAAAAGATAAGTATCTGGTCATCTTTAGAAAAAGTGCTTTAAAAATCCTTGAGAATGAGCGATTCCAGGTGCTGGAGGATGTCAAGAAGACCAGCGGAAACAATGCAAGCCCTGTGACATTAAGTATCGGAGTGGGAGTGGATGGTTTAACTTACGCACAGAACTGTGAGTTTGCAAGGAATGCCATCGACCTTGCGCTGGGCCGCGGAGGAGACCAGGCTATAGTAAAGAACCGTAAGGGAATCAGCTATTACGGTGGAAAGAGCCAGCAGAAGGAAAGCATGACCAGAGTAAAAGCCAGAGTCAAGGCTCAGGCCATGGAGGAAATAATATCCGCAAGAGACAAGGTATTTGTCATGGGACACCGTAATGGTGATGCGGACAGCTTTGGATCAACTGTGGGCATAAAGTGTGCATGTGTAAATCTGAAAAAAGAATGCCACATAGTACTCGATTCTGTTACAACGTCTCTGCAGCCCCTTGTTGATCTGTATAAAAATGATCCCGGGTATGAGGATGGTACTATTATAACCGGTCAGAAGGCAATGGATATGGCAGGGGATAATGCGGTACTTGTTGTTGTGGATGTAAACAAGCCCAGCATCACCGAATGTCCTGAACTTCTGAAGAAATGCAGCTCTATAATTGTGTTGGATCACCACAGACAAGGCACGGAATCCATAGAAAATGCAACGTTGGCGTACATAGAGCCTTATGCATCCAGCGCCTGCGAGATGGTTGCCGAAATACTGCAGTATATTCATGACGGAGTAAAATTCAAAGGTGTAGTTGCAGACTGCCTTTACAGCGGACTGGTAATGGATACCCAGAACTTTACTGCCAAGACCGGCGTGAGGACCTTCGAGGCTGCTGCCTACTTAAGACGGGGCGGAGCAGATGTTACCCTGGTAAGAAAACTTTTCCGTGATGATCCGGTAGATTACAGGGCCAAGGCTGAAGCAAACGGCAATGTGGAGGTGTATAAGAAATACTATGCCATATCCACATGCCCCAGTGACGGAATAAAGAGTCCTACAGTCGTAGCCGCACAGTCGGCAAATGAGCTGCTTAACATCAGCGGGATAAAAGCAAGTTTTGTTATGACCGACTATCAGGACAAAATCTATATATCTGCAAGATCCATTGATGAGGTAAACGTCCAGCTTATTATGGAGAGACTTGGAGGAGGAGGACATATGACCATAGCGGGGGCACAGCTTGAGAATATGTCAATGGATGATGCTGTTGCTGAAGTAAAGAAAACATTGGATATCATGATACAGGAGGGTTCTATCTGATGAAAGTTATTTTAACGGAAGATGTAAAGAGTCTCGGGAAAAAGGGAGATGTAGTGGAGGTTAGCGACGGATATGCGAGAAATTTTCTCATATCCAAAAAGAAAGGCGTAGAAGCAAATGCCGCTAATCTCAATAACCTGAAATTAAAGAATGCAAATGATGAAAAAGTTGCAAAGGAAAATCTGGAAGAAGCAAAGCGCCTCGCAGATGTTATTTCTCAGAAAGAAGTATCTTTAAAGATTAAGACCGGAGAGGGCGGAAAGACTTTCGGTTCGGTCTCTTCAAAGGAAATAGCAGCTGCGGCAGCAAGTCAGTGCGGACTTGAGCTTGATAAGAAGAAGATTGTTTTAAAGGATCCGATAAAGACCGTTGGTGAGTATAAAGTGCCGGTGAAGCTTCATCCTCAGGTTACTGCCGAGCTGAAAGTTAATGTTCTTGAAGAAGGCTGAGGTGTTAGGTTTTGGCTGAGAACGAAAGAGTAAGGGTAATGCCCCGGGACGAAGGTGCGGAACGAGCAGTCCTCGGTGGTATTTATATGAATAATAAAGCTATTGTGGACGTGAAGGATCTGCTGCCCAGCGGTGATGCGTTTTACAATAGCTATTACAGGACTATCTACGAGGCAATGCTGGCTCTTCATGCCAAGAACATGAAGATAGATATGGTTACGCTTCAGGCACAGCTGACGGAAATGAATGCTGCACCTGAGATCGCAAGTGCCGAGTTTCTTATAGATGCAGTCAAGAGCGTGGATTTTATAGGAAATGTAACCGACTATGCCCGGGTGGTATACAATAAGTATTCTCTCAGGGAACTTATAAAGGCTACGAATGAGATCAGGGATAACTGCTATGAATCGGATGATGATGTATCGGAGATCCTTTCCATAGCTGAAAAGAAGATTGTTGATATAGTTCAGAACCAGCTTTCAGATGCCTATGTTCCCATAAAGACATATGTGTCGGAAGCACTCAATCAGATCAACGAGGCATCAAAGCGAGAAGGAAAGATTTCCGGACTTGCTACCGGATTTACAGATCTTGACAATATGACATCAGGTTTTCTTCCGGGTAATCTTGTGATCCTGGCAGCAAGACCTGCTATGGGTAAGACGGCGTTAGCACTCAGTATAGCAGAGAATATTTCGGTAAAAAACAAGAAACCGGTACTGGTCTTTTCTCTGGAAATGAGCGGCGCCGAACTTGTAAAACGTATCCTTTCAATGGAGTCAGGTGTGGATTCCATGAAGTACAAGAGCGGCGAATTGGATGAAGGTGAGATGGAATGCCTTCTTGACAGTGCGGGCAATGTTGCATCGTCGGGGCTTATAGTCCGGGATGATGTATTCAGGCTTGGAGAAATACGATCACTTTCTAGACGATTAAAGGCTGAAAGAGACATAGAAATGATAGTGGTGGATTATCTCCAGCTGGTAAATGTGGAAAATGCCAAGAACTTAAGCCGTGAGCAGCAGATATCGGAAATATCAAGAAGTCTTAAGCTTCTTGCTAAAGAACTGAAAATACCCGTAATGGCACTTTCGCAGCTTTCCCGTGAGGTGGAAAAAAGAAGTGATAAGAGACCTGAGCTTTCAGACCTTCGTGAATCCGGTGCCATAGAGCAGGATGCCGACCTGGTAATGTTCATATACAGGGACGAGGTATACAATCCTGGAGGGGAAGACAATAAAGGTGTAGCGGAGATACTTATAAAGAAGCAGCGAAGCGGAAGCACCGGCACTGTCAGACTGTACTGGATGGCAGAGCTTACACAGTTTAAGAATCTCACACATGAAGTGATATGATATTGATTTTATATGGAAACATCAAGTTCATATATTTATAAAAAAAGAAATACAAAAAGGCTTGAAGATATAGTCAGTGAGCCTGCACCTGAACAGCCTAATGAAATAAAAGGTCATATAGACTCTGTTAAGGCGTTTTGTTCTGCAGAAGGTCCGGGAGTGAGATGGGTGGTTTTTCTGCAGGAGGATGATCGAAAATGGTGCAGGAAGATCCATCCTGACATCATTTATTCCGAAAGGGAAAGTCAGAGGTCTGCTGAAGAGATGCTTGATATCGCAGAGCGGTATCATAGCAATTGGCGAAATGGAGGGGGCATTACCGTCAGCGGCGGAGAACCTCTTTTACAGCTTGATTTTCTGCTGGAGCTTTTTCGCCAGGCTAAGGGGCGTGAGATCAGTACCTGCATAGAAACCGACCTCACCCGGTTTACCCGGGAGGAACCTTTTTTTACCAAGTTTGCAGTACTGATGCAGCTTACAGATATGATGCTGGTCCATATGGATCAGGACAGTTTTGAACCAGGTACGGACAGTCTCAGGGATAGTGTCAGGGATTGTTTAGAATATCTTTCAGAGAACAGAAAAAAGATCTGGCTTCGCTATTATCTGGTGCCGGGAATGACTGACAGGGATGATATGCTGAGGAAAACGGGAAGTCTCATACATTCCCTTGGAAACATTAATAAAGTGGGAATTATTCCGTGCAAATCCCAGTGTCTTCTGTATGAATCCGGAGATGTACCTGCATCTGTGAGTGAAGATATAGAAAGGGCTATGGAGAATCTGATGCTGTAACGGCAAAACAGCCGGATATAAAACAAAATTATTGTCATAAAAATAAAACAAAAAGGGGGACAATGAATGACAGGAAAAAGAATAGGTATTGAAACTATCGAGGGCTTCTTTCTGGATGAAATGGGAGCTGAAAAAGTATTCAGGTATCTGGAAAGAGCAGACTTTATGCTATTGATATATATCGAGCGCCTCTGTGAAAACAGTGAGGACGGAAGGGTATATCTGAGAGATCTGGCAAAAGAAATGGATGTCACAATGTCGGTTCTTTCAAAAATGATCACATCCATGCAGGACAAGGGGTATGTTTCCTGGAAGACCAGTGAGACAAAGTCAGGAACTTATGTACAGCTTACAAACAGGGCGAAAAACAAGATAAAACAGGAACGCGATTACATGCGTGAGCTTTTTTCAAAGATCAGAAGGGCTATACCGGCGGATGAGCTGGAAACCACAATGGCGACAGTCAGCAAGATTTCCGAAATAGCACGTAAGAGCAGGGAAAAAAAATAAGGATAAAGCATTCTTTAAATATAAAAGCCCGGGTATTGAGTATCCCGGGCTTTTTTATGCTTTATTGACTGAAAGTCAGTGCTCCATTCTCCATTTGATTGCTCTCTGAAGATAGTCAATGTATTTGGGATCACGGCACATGTTTTTTCCGGCTACATCCGAAAGTTTTGCAACTGGTCTGCCGTTGACTTCCACAACCTTTATAACCTGGTTCATATATCTTACGTTAGTATCTGCTACGATGTAAGTGCCTATTCCGAAAGCTACTTTTGCGCGGTCTGCAAAGGCACGGCGGATAGAGTGGGCTTTCTCAAAATTCAGGCTGTCGCTAAACAGCAGTGTCTTTTCATGTGCGTCAATTCCCAGGTCTTTATAATGCCCAAGGATCTTTTCACCCCATTCGTAGGGATCTCCGGAATCGTGGCGCACGCCGTCAAAGAGCTTTGCATTTATCTTGTCGAAATCCTTGAGGAATACATCGGTGCCTATGCAGTCGGTAAGGTAGGTTCCGTTCTCTGTGCCATATTCCTGATGCCATGCATCCATAACAAACTTGTTTGAGTAGGCAGGATTGCGTTCAGGATATCCTTGACCGATAGTCTGTATAAGTTCGTGTGCTATCGTTCCTATGGGACGGATGTTGTATTTCTTTGCGAATTCAACGTTGCTGGTGCCGACAAAATTGCTTCCCTTAAAGGAGTCTCTTGCTTCTGTAAATTTCTTTATGATGACATCGAAAGTCTCTTTGCTGAAACGTCTTCTGGTTCCGAAATCGGAGAAGCCTCCCAGCTCCCATTCGCCTGAAATGAGCTTTTCGATCTTTTCATCGGTACGTTTATAGAGTTCGGCTTTTGCAGACTCATAAGCATCGGGGGCAAGCTCCATCTTAAACCAGGTCTCGGATATGATGCTCATTACGGGCGTCTCGCAGTAAGTGGTAAGGAACTGAGGCCCGGTGATGGTAAGATAAAGCTGGTAATCATCATCAAGCCTTATATCAAACCAGTTAAGCTGGGGATGATAAATGCTTAAGAATGAGATATAGTCGGATGACAGCCAGGGACATGAACTGGAAAGGTATTCCAGTTCATCAGGTGTAAAGCAAAGGTTACAGAAAGCCTGAACCTGTTCTTTGATCTCGTCAACCATTTCAGCAGTGAATCTGCGGTCGGCTGCATCCCTGTTCTTGTACTGCCAGACAACGTTTGCGTCGGCATACTGGTGGAGCAGGCATTGTCCCATATTGAATTTATACAAATCGTTGTCCAAAAGACTTGTGATTATCTGTTCTTTCATGAACGTTATTCTCCTTTATTGATTATATTGGATATAAAGCATTTTCCTGTATCATTCGTGCATCTTTTGGGAGACAGCCAGGCCCCTTTTTGGATGCGCAAATTATATTATAGCATAATTTTATAGTATCTGTTATTCACAGATGAAAACTATCTTTAAATTTGCAAATGACTTGTCGTATCGGGTCAGCCGAGCATAAGTCTGCTGCATACAGCGACAGGGGATATTTCATTGACTGTGATCAAGTGAAGTCTGTCAAATTCCAATGTGCTTTCATAAGATGCGCCTCCGTATACTCCCGTCAGGTATACAGGTATTTTTTTTCGAAAAGCTTCCTGAAAAAATGCTTCGGCATTTTCGGATTTGGTATTGATAGTTCCAGAGTGGAAGCTTTCATGAAGTATGTATCTGATGTGGTCCCCGATATCAGGATAAGTCATGCCAGGAAAAGGCTTGATGTGGAGTATCTGCCCACAGTTTTTTGAAAGCATGGATGAATCGATTGCTTTACCGGTCAGAGATTTCAAGGCTGCCATGTCTTGTGTATAATGATCCGAATCATAATCATGGTTAAATATTAAATGACCATTCTCAAAAGCTGCTATATATCTTGCCAGCAATGAAAATAGTTCATCGTTAAAAGGATGTGCTTCAAGAAGGTATAGGGGTCTGTGTACATAAACTCTGTTATCATGATTTCTGTAAGGCACAACGGTACCGGAGAATTTTCCGGATTTTATGATGTTTAATGCAGCATGCAGGTTGTCAAGTGCATTTGCTCTTGGGTCTTCCGGCGGATATGCGGATGATACGAAGCATATGGGAAGACTTTCTGCTGGAGTTAGGAGCGAAACAATGTCTGCAGAAAACAAAAGAGTATCTGTTCCGTGGGCAATCACGATACCGTCATAGCTGCCGTTGGAAAGAGCATTATTTACGGTATCGGCCAGAAGTTTTAAATGATGACCGTCACTGTTTTCGCTGAGTATTGTATAGGGGGATATTGTATCAAAAGAGAAGTCAATACCGTACACAGACCTATAGTGGTCTATAAGCATGTAGGGGATGTCCGGATCAGTGGAAATGATATCGCCTTTTGTGCGGCTTCCGATAGTACCGCCTGTGAAGATAAATAATATGTTCATAAGATTATTTTATCATATTTACTATGATATTGGGCATTAATATGGTTCTTCCGGTTTTACTAGTTAGAAGCGCCTACCGAACGTCCAAGTTGACTAATTGGACGGCGCAATGATAGCATTGAAAATGCAGTGAGGGAGTAGCAAGCGCCTGCGCAGTAAGTCAACATCATGGTTATAAGAACCTGGCTTACTTTAAAATGCGAGACTCATGTGCAACCGGTAGGCGGCTGTGCGTGGGGAAATATTATCGATGTACGCCGCTTATGAGCGGTTTTTTTGTGCGCGATAAAACGGTCAAGCGGATGAACGTGCTTGCACGGTTAGCCGCTTGAACATAGCTTTTCGGACGACGGGCCATGCTTGCATGGACCGAGGGAAGAAAAGCTATGTTCGAAATGTCTGCCGTGTTTACACGGTCAGACATTTGACCGTCAACGCGGCAGCTCGCAGCTTTGCTGCGAGCTGCCGGCGAGCATGAAGGCGCTTGAAGACGTATGCATTCGAAGACCAACGCGGCATCGAGCAGCAAAGCTGCGAGCTGTTGCGATAAAAGGAGAAAAAATGGGCTTAATAGAACTTATCATGCTTGCAGTAGGCCTTTCCATGGATGCTTTTGCGGTATCAATCTGCAAAGGACTTTCGACAAAAAAGATCACGATGAAGGAATGTGCTATTTGCGGCGTCTGGTTTGGCGGTTTCCAGGGACTTATGCCGTTCATAGGATTCCTGGTGGGCAGCCGTTTTGAGTTTATTATAAACAGGATCGCACCCTGGCTGGCATTTTTCCTTCTGGCGGTCATCGGTATAAATATGCTTAAGGAGGTACTCTCAAAAGAAGAGGAGGAGACGGAAGCCGGCTTTGGCATAAAGACCATGTTCATGATGGCTGTTGCTACTTCAATAGATGCACTGGCTGTCGGTATTACATTTGTAGCTGTTCCTGTAAATATTATGAATGCATCGGGATTTATAAATACGGCAGCCGCCTGTATTCTTATCATGCTGACTACTTTCCTTTTTTCGGCATCGGGTGTCCGTATAGGGGCAGTATTTGGAGCAAAATATAAATCCGGTGCGGAAATTGCCGGAGGAATTGTTCTGATTCTGATCAGCATAAAGATTTTACTGGAACATTATGGTATTTTATAGCAGACGAAATTATAAATCTAGTTTGCTATAATACTAACAGAGTTCTGAAAGGGGGAAGGTCTATGCGTTATAACCGGGATTTCGAGAGACTTAAATTCAGCACAGACCAGGAAATCGATAGTGCGACATGTGACAGGATTATCCAGGAGCATGAATCTTTTTCACTTTCTGCACTTACGGCCGACATAAAGAATCTGAACAATATGATGAATGGAACTCCGGTAGAGGAGGAAGATTCTATAGGAAAGAAGATATTTGGAGTAATCTTGGGAGTGATTTATGTAGGCGGAATGCTTACAGTGGTCGCCTGTGCCGTAATGAAGTACCTTGTGCTTCTGGGGTATGTTTTCGCAGGGCTGTTTTTACTGACGGGAATCCTTATGCTGATCGGTCAGGCATCGATGCCTTTTAATACTGCAAATGCCGGTATTAAGACAAAGATAACGGGTGTGTATCTGTTTTGTACTTCTGCTTCCATAATATCGCTGATCGCCATGCGTGACAGGTTTTTCGGTGCGGAGCTTTTTGTATGGATTATGTCTGTTGCTTTTGGCATGTCAGGGCTTTGGCTAATGGCGACAGCTCTTGTCGACAAACTGTCAGGTTGGCTGATTTATAGGGAAGAGGTTTCTGCCAGATGCATGGGGTATGTCCGTTTTGTCAATTTTGATTCCAGTGCTTCAGCAGATGGAGGCCATCACGGAAGGGTAGCATACATATATACATCACCTGTTTTTGAGTATTCCTACGGTGGTGTGAAATATGAGTCATTATATGATTCTTTTCTTATCGGACCGGCGGCAGATGTTTCATACGGTGCTGTTACTACGATAAAGGTAGATTCGAAGAACCCTTCGAATGTATTTTCACCGACAACAGGGTCAACCGGAAGCTTTGTCGGCATGCTTATATTGGCGGTTATGTTTACGGCGGTAGGCTCGGGCCTGGCGTGGTTCACGTTGTCAGGTTATGCAGATGATAAGGAAGTAGAAGTGGAATGGAATCCGCTTATTAATCAGATGAATCCTGATGATCAGGCCACGGAAGAACCTTTTGTGC
>JAILDD010000040.1 GCA_024689605.1 Lachnospiraceae bacterium | reverse complement strand
CTTCCAAGCATAAAACAGAGAATGAGGTGATGAAAGCAAGGAATAAGCTTTTTGAGAATGCTGATGACAGAAAGATAATACCTAATCTGGCAGATTATCCCATGACGGAGTTCTCGATGCACAGAAGCGGAGAAATGGATCCGGAGATGACCAAAGAAGTGCTAAAGACGGTGTGAGTTAATAGACGGATAACTGTTTAGGAAAAGTTATCATAAAGGCGGTGTTTTTAGGGATGCCGCCTTTTGAGTGTAAGGACAACAGGAGAACTTGTGGTATGGAGAAGGTGCTCGTAAAAAACGGCAAAGTGGTTAATCCGGAAGGGAAAAGCGGACTGCTTGATATTCTTATCGAAGACGGAAAGATAAAAAGTATTGGCGAAGCAATTGATGATACGTCAGAATTTAAGGTCATTGATGCTTCAGGCTGCACTGTTGCCCCCGGCTTCGTGGATGTCCATACACATTTCAGGGATCCCGGACAGACCCATAAGGAGGATATCTTTACCGGGGCGGAAGCTGCTAAAAGGGGCGGATATACTTCGATTGTCCTGATGGCTAATACTGTTCCTGCTGTAGACAATACGGAAACTCTTGGATATGTGCTGGAGCGAGGGAGACAGACCGAGATCAATATTTATTCCTGTGGGAATGTTACCATGGGGATGCAGGGGAACGAACTTGTGGACATGGAAGCTCTCAAAGCTGCCGGTGCAGCGGGCTTTACGGATGACGGAAAGCCCCTTATGGATGCAGAGCTGGTAAAGAAGGCTATGAAGCTCAGTGCTTCTCTCGGAATGATACTAAGCTTTCATGAGGAAGATCCCGCATATATAAAAAATAATGGTGTAAATCATGGAAAGGCTTCCCAGCATTTCGGCATATATGGCTCAGACAGGGAAGCGGAGATTTCTATGATAAGGCGTGACATTGGACTGGCGCTTGAAACAGGTGCTGAGATAGATATACAGCATATCAGCACTGCTGAGGGAGTTGAGCTTGTTCGGGAAGCACGGAAAAAGAGCACTAAGATACACGCGGAGGCAACGCCCCATCATTTTTCACTTACGGAGGAGGCGGCAATAGAATATGGAACCCTTGCCAAAATGAACCCGCCTCTCAGGACGGAAACGGACAGACTTGCGATTGCGGAAGGACTTAGTGACGGAACCATAGAGATGATTGCTACGGACCATGCCCCCCACAGCAAAGAAGAAAAGGATAAGCCCATAACAGAAGCCCCCAGCGGGATCATAGGGCTGGAGACCATGCTGCCCCTTGCCATGATGAACCTTGTGGAGCCGGGAATACTAAGTATGGAACAGTTTGTTGAAAGGGCCAGCACCGGGCCGGCAAGAGTTTACGGACTGGATGCAGGAGTGATAAAGGAAGGTGCTAAGGCTGATATATGCATATTTGATCCCAAAGAGAAGTGGACAGCAGGTGACTACCGCTCAAAATCCACTAATTCGCCATTCACCGGACAGGAGATGCGGGGGAAGGTGAAGTGGACGATCTGCGGGGGAGAGATTGTATATTCGGAATAATTAAGTAATAAAAACGATCACTTAACTATCGGAGTCAGGGTGATCGTTTTTATTTGCGTTCCATATTTATTTTTGTTTGTAAACTGCGCCTAGATGGTAAGTGTTGTGGAAATATGATATAATAAACCAGTTTAGAAGTGCTTGCTGTGAGGTTGTGAAATGAAAAGAAAAGAAAACGCACAGATAACAGAACAGACGGAACTGGCACCGGGAATCTGGTCATTAAAGATTAAAACAGGGATGGCATCCGAAGCAGTTCCGGGACAGTTTATAGGAATATATCCCAAGGACGGGAGCAGACTGCTTATGCGTCCTATCAGCATCTGTGATGCAGACGCCGGGGCGGGTATTCTTCGTGTGGTATACAGGGCAGGGGGAGCCGGCACGAAGGAAATATCATCCTGTAAGGCAGGTGAAGACATAGATATCCTTGGGGTGCTGGGCAACGGCTATGATACAGAGGCAGTAAAAGGAAAGAGAGTACTTTTACTGGGCGGGGGTATCGGAATCCCGCCCATGCTTTACGGATGTAAGGTACTTAAGGAAAATGGTATAGATTGTGCGGCAGTGCTGGGATATGCGGACAGCAATATGTTCCTTAAGGGGGATTTTGAGGCAGTCTGCAGCACTCATATAGCGACAATGGACGGGAGTTTTGGCACAAAGGGGACGGTGATAGACGCACTTAATGAGCAGGGGGTGACAGGTGACGTGATATTTGCCTGCGGACCCATGCCTATGCTTCGTGCCATAAAGGCCTATGCTGCTGAGAAAGGCATGGGAGCTTATATTTCACTTGAGGAGCGTATGGCCTGCGGCGTAGGAGCCTGTCTTGGCTGTGTCACAAAGACCGTGAATGTCGATCACCATACCCATGTGAAGAACAGCCGTATCTGTGTCGAAGGTCCGGTTTTCAGGGCTGAGGATGTTGATATCTGAGCAATGGGGCAGCACCCGTTAAAATGGTCAGGAGAATATAATGAATACCAGAGTTAACATAGCAGGAATAGGATTAAAGAATCCCGTAATGACGGCCTCGGGCACCTTCGGATCGGGGATGGAATATGCGGAATTCGCAGATTTAAACCGCCTTGGCGCCGTTGTTACAAAAGGTGTTGCCAATGTGCCCTGGGAAGGCAATCCGACCCCCAGAGTTACTGAAGTCTATGGTGGAATGCTCAATGCCATAGGACTGCAGAATCCCGGTGTGGATGTTTTTATGGAAAGGGACCTGCCCTTCTTAAGTAAATACGATACAAGGGTGATAGTGAATGTCTGCGGCCATACGGTAGAGGAATATACTGAGACCGTTGAAAAGCTGAACGGTACGGATGTTGATCTTTATGAGATAAACCTGTCATGCCCGAATGTAAAGCAGGGGGCGATAGCTTTCGGCCAGGATCCGAAGGTTTTGGAAGAAACTACGAGGGCGATAAAGAGTGCGGCTAAAAAGCCGGTAATAATAAAGCTTTCACCCAATGTTACCAGCATCGCTGATATGGCAAGGGCTGCGGAGGCCGGAGGAGCGGACTGCATATCCCTTATCAATACCCTCATCGGCATGAAGATAGACATAAACAAAAGAAAATTTGTGCTGGCCAATAAGACCGGCGGATTCTCGGGACCGGCGGTAAAGCCGGTGGCAGTCCGTATGGTATATGATGCCGCACATGCGGTAAAGATTCCCGTCATAGGAATGGGCGGTATTTCAAATGCTGAGGATGCGCTTGAATTCATTCTTGCAGGCGCAACGGCTGTATCTGTAGGAACCGCTAATTTCCACGATCCCGGCACTGCCATTAAGGTGATAGAAGGGATAGAGGCTTATATGGGAAAGTATGGAGTGGAAGATATAAATGAACTGACAGGGGCGGTTGATGCATAAAACGCGGTAAACGGATTTTGGGTGGTTACAATAAGAGAAGGAGGACCTGTGTATGAGTGAGAAAAGATTTATCGTAGCACTTACAAGAACCTGCGGAAGCGGAGCTACCTGGATAGGTGAAAAACTTGCAGAGGATTACGGCATAGATTTTTACGATAAGAAGATCTTAAGGCTTGCCAGCGAAGACAGCGGCATAAACGAGGCACTCTTTGCAAAGGCAGATGAGACCATGAAGCACAGTCTTCTCTATAAAGTGACCCGGAAGGTCTATAACGGTGAGGTTATTCCGCCGGAGAGCCCGGACTACACAAAGAATGATAATCTTTTTGCATTCCAGGCAAAGGTTCTGAAGGAACTGGCAGAAAGAGAGTCATTTGTCTGCATAGGAAGGGGAGCTGACTATATACTGAAGGATTTTCCCCATGTGGTAAAGGTGTTCGTGTGTGCACCCATGGAAAAGTGCATACAGACTGAGATGGAACGTCTTTCCATGGACAGGAAGACTGCAGAAAAGCATATCAATGAATTTGATAAATACAGAAGGTCATACTACAAATATCATACGGGACGTGAATGGGAGAGCCCGTATAACTATGACCTCTGCCTCAATACCGGTGACATCACCATTGAGCAGGGGGCAAAAGTAATAGAAGACTATATTGCCAATAAGTATGGCATAACGGTAATTAAATGATCATATCTGCAATTGCGGAAATGACCACGTGCCCGGAGGGGGAGAATGTTTGATCGAAGGTACTATGACAGGCTGGGTAGACTCAGACTGGCAATAGAAAAAAAGAGCAATGCGTCAATGCAGGGCGGTCGGAAGAGCAGCAGGAAGGGTAATTCCGCTGAGTTTTCTGATTTCAGGGAGTATATGCCCGGTGATGATATCCGTTCCATCGACTGGAATGCATATGCCAGGCTGGACAGGTTGTATATCAAGGAATTCATGGAGGAAAAGGAGAGCACCATAACCTTTATCCTGGATTTCAGCCGTTCAATGGAATATGGGGAAAAGAAAAAATCGGAGCTGGCAAGCGAGCTTACAGCTGCACTTTCCTATATTGCGCTTTTGAACCAGGACAGGGTCATGGTATTGGATGCTGCCAATCCGGCCAGGAGGTTTTATGCATCAGGCGGAAAAGCAGGCTACAGGAATCTGGAGAGATTTTTGGAGAGTACCACCGGATCGGAACCTGCGGACCTTTTTGGAGCAGTAAAGAGTCTGGATAAGATGCAGGCCGGCCTTACCATAGTTATTTCGGATTTCATGTCGGAGGATTTCATACATCTGGATGACAAGATACCGCCTTCGGAATTGCCGTTAGTTAAGATGATAAGGTATCTGAAATTCCGCAAACAGTCGGTAGTACTGCTGCATGTGCTTGCGAAGGAAGAAACTGATATTACCCTTGAGGGGACATGCAACCTGATAGATTCGGAGGATAATGATTCGAAGCTCAGGGTGACAATGGATTCTGAAAGCATTGGCAGGTATAATTCCGGGCTTAAGGCTTTTACGGGGAATCTTAAGTCCCTTTGCAAGAAGAATGGTGCAAGCTACCATCTCTGTAACACGGGGACAAGTTTTGACCGTATAATTTTTAATGAATTGAAAGACTTGTATGAGTGGTGATCGTGGTCTGTTATGAGGGAGGATGTCTGTGGATGCGGGCTGCATCCCGGGCATGATAGTGATGGAGGAGAAAAATGTCATTTTCTAGTTTATGGCCGCTTATTTTTATAGGTGCCATACCTGTAATAGTAATTCTTTATCTGCTTAAGCCCAAGGGGAAGGATGTGGAGATTTCTTCAAATCTTCTCTGGAAGCATATCTTCAAAAACCAGCAGTCAAAAACTTTTTTTGAAAAATTCATCCACGAGATACTGATGTACCTTCAGATACTTGTGATGTTCCTTCTGATCCTTGCACTTATGGCGCCTTTTGTGATGACGGATTCTCTGACAGGGGGAAGTACTGTCATAGTTATTGATAATTCTTTCAGCATGCAGCATCTTAATGCTGACGGCAAAACAAGGCTGGACGAGGCAAAGGCCCAGGCCCTTGACTACGTGGCGGGGGGCGGGGAGATCACTGTTATTTCTGCTTCGGATTCCGTAAAGATACTTATTTCAAATTCCCAGGACAGAAACAGGCTCAGACAGACCATAAACAGCATAGAGGCTGATGATACGGAGGGGGATGCTTCAGACCTGTACAGTCTGCTTTCCACTATAGATGCAGACCATACCCTGATCCTTACTGACGGTTACGGCTGCGATGCTCTGAGCGCCTATGCGGAGATACTGAAGGCGGATGTTATTGATACGGGTGAAGCGGTTTCCAATGTTTCCCTTGATTATGTCTTTGCAGGAGAAAAGGACGGCAAACAGCAGGTATCCGTAAGATTTACGGATTACAGTGATGTTGCGGCTACCATGGATATTTCCCTTTATGATGTCAGCGGCAACCTGATAGAGCTTAAGAGTGCCCATACCGATGCAGGAAAGAGCGGATCTGTGCTTTTTGAAAATGTTCCCGCAGGGGGGGATTATTACAGGGCAGAGATTTCCTCAATACAGTTTGATAAGTCCAGCGTGTCGGCAGGTTCTGTTGTGGCATCCCATGACAGGGATTCCTTATCTCAGGATAATGCGGCATATGCGCTGACACACGAGAGCGGCGAAGTAAACGGCATGCTGGTGGGCGGTGGAAATACCTTTATTGAGAGGGCTTTCTTTGCAGTGACCGGAAATGACATGGTCCGTGCCGTATCGGATAATGCACTGGAGGCAAGTCCGTCTTCACTGGTTATTTATGACGCAGGAATGGTCAGGGCACAGAATACGACCAATTCAATGGAATTCATGCCGGGGAATGCTGCGGGTACTCTTTCACATGTGACCATAAAAGTAAAAGAATGCGAGCTTACGGAAGGGCTGGGAGATTTTAATATAGGTGCCAATGAAGTCTTCTACTATGATGTGCCGGAGTGGGCAGAAAGCTTCATGGAAGTGGAAGACAAATGTGTGGGCTACTATGGTATAAACCAGGGACACCGTGAGGTGGTGATCGGTTTTGATATAAGGGAAAGTGATTTTGCCCTGCAGGCTCAGTTCCCGGTGTTCATAGCAGAGTCAGTAAGCTATCTTTCCGACATGGGAATGCTTGCAAAGAATACCTATGAAACAGGTGACAGCATTGTGCTTAATCCTCTTCCCGAATATGTCCAGATATCCGGAATCCCTGTGGGCAAGCTTGAGAAAGCGGGTGTCTTCTATGTGACTGCGGGCCTCAAGAACGAATACTATGTAGTGGCATCCCCTGCTCTTGGAAGGGACGGAAAGGTCACTTCGGAGAATCTTATTTATTCAGGCACTCAGAGCGCTGCAAAGGCAAAGAAGAGCCTGTGCTGGATACTTCTTGCAATAGCACTCATACTTCTTATAGTAGAGTGGATACTCTATGTAAAGAAGATGAACTACCGGAGAAAGTTTTACCTTATTCTCAGGATAGTGATAATGGTTCTTGTGATCCTTTCCATGCTGGGCATAAGGCTGCCCAAGAAGGCAAAGGATGTAACCACCGTGTTTGTTGTGGACTATTCCGTCAGCGATGAGGAAAATATGGAAGCCTTTGAGGATTTCATAGATGATGCGCTGAAGGATATGCCGGCCAACAATAAATATGCCATAGTCGGTTTCGGAAGAGATGCTGTGGTGGATCAGTTCGTCACAGACAGGGATATGTTCATGGGACTTAATTCCTCTGCGGATGATACTGCTACTAACTTTGAAAAAGCCCTTCAGAGGGCGATATCCCTTATACCTGCGGATTCAGCGGGAAGGATAGTGGTACTCACAGACGGAAAACAGACCGCCGGAGATATAGAGAATACCGCATCCATGATCCGGTCAGGGGAGATAAGTCTTGAGGCATACGTACTTGGCTCAGAGTCCGGCGACGACTGCTATATAGAATCCGTGGATATGCCGGATGAGCTTCATCCCGGGGACAAGTATTATATGACAGTGGCACTGGAGAGTAATTATGAAACAGATGCCATCATAAAGATAATGTCCGGTGAAAATGTAGTGACCCAGGAGTCAGTACATCTGCGCAGCGGCCATAATGAATTTATCTTTGAGGAAACGGTCACAGGTGATTCTTTGGAACAGTTCACTGTAGAGGTGGAGGCTGAGGGTGATACCTGTGCCGAGAATGATGTTTATGATGCATATTCAGAGGTTACGAATGCACCGAAGATCCTGGTGCTCAGAGGCAACGGCGAAAACTATGCACCTTTTGAGGCACTGCTTTCAGCAATAAATGTCAATGCTGAGATAAAGAAAGCTTCTAATGCGCCGGAGACGCTGAATGACCTTCTGGTATATCGTGCTGTGATAATAGAGAATGCTTATTACGGTGAGCTTCCGGAAGGTTTCCTGGATAATCTTGAGACCTACGTAAAGGATTACGGCCGCGGTGTTATTATGACCGGCGGCGAGGACAGCTTCATGCTTGGCGGATATAATGACACGGTGGTGGAAAAGGTTCTGCCTGTCAATATGGAGCTGAGAAGTGTGGTAGAAGTCCCAAAGACTGCCATCGTAATGGTAATAGACCATTCCGGTTCCATGGATGATTATGCAGGAAACGGGTTCACTATCCTTGATATGGCTTTGGAAGCTTCCAAGCGTGCAGTGGACAATATGCGTGATACGGATGATGTGGGAGTCCTTGCCTTTGATGATTATTTCAAATGGTATCATCCCATATCCGATGCTTCAGACAAACAGGGCATAAAGGATGATATCGATTCCATACCCAGCGGAGGCGGCACGGTGATAATGCCTGCTCTTGAGGAAGCAAGGGCTGAGATCAAGCACAGCGATGCCCAGGTAAAGCATATCATTTTGCTTACGGACGGTATGGGTGAGACGGATAACTTCTCATCGGTAATCAGCAAGATAAATGCAGACAATGTTACTCTTTCTACTGTAGCCGTTGGACAGTATTCCGATACTGCGCTTATGGCAGATCTGGCTAAGCAGTGCGGCGGAAGATACTACTATGCTGACGGCAATACGGATTTGCCCAGGATTTTCTCACAGGAAGTATTCATGGGTGGAAATACATATGTCAAGAACGGTGATTACTCACTTTCCGTTGCATCCAGCGACATAACCAACGGTCTGTTTGAAAACGGCTGGTTTAACATTCTTGGATATGTGGCAGGCTCACCTAAGACCGGGGCCCAGCAGTTAGTAATAAGCGATGAAGGCGATCCCGTGCTTACTGCATGGCAGTACGGCCTTGGAAAGACCATTGCATGGAATACCAGTGTTGACGGCGGATGGACCGCTGCATACTCGGGAAATGATGACTATGCTGAACTCTGGCGCAGGATGATAGATTATGTCACGGGAACCGGCGGAGTAGGGGAGGACCGCGTGGATGTAAAGCAGGCAGGCGAGCAGACTGTGCTTGAGTACTACACGGATGAATACTCCGACGGAACGGAGATTACTGCTATTTATACCAGCCCGGACGGTGAAACCGGGGATGTGAACTTTACCGCATCAGAGCCTGGGGTTTACAGAGCAGTTATAGATTCTACCCAGAAAGGGCTGTATAATATCAACGTCCGAAGAAGTGATGACGGTACCATACAGGGTGCTTTCACCACGGCGAGCGTTGTTCAGTACAGTGATGAGTACAGGTTTGATATCACGGACAAGAATTTCAGGACCTTTGTGGAGACTTACGGTTTTTACCTGACGCCGGAAGATAATATCTGGAAAAAGCTTGAGGTCAGCACTGCAGGAAGCATAGACCTTACGAATTTCTTTATCATTCTTGCAATGATACTGTTTTTAGCAGATATCGCGGGCAGGAGATTCGGCTGGGAGCCTGCAAGGCGGAGCTTTAAGCTGGCTGGCAAAAAGCAGAGCCTGCAGCCGGAGGGACTTCCGGAAGGTGCTGCGGAAGCAGAAAATGCGGCACCGGGAATGGCAGGACAGCCTGCGAATGCGCAGTTTAATGCAGCACCGGGACAGATGCCCGGACCCGGGGCACCTGGAACTCAGCCGATGCCTGCAGGAGGTAAAGCACAGAAGGGCAAGGCTTCAAAGAAAAAGGCTGAGCCTGAGAATGATACACTGGATACGTCCGCTCTTCTTAAGAAAAAGCGTGAGCGGAATAACGGTTAATGATTATAATTAATAATATAATTTTAGGAGGCTTGCAATGAGGATTGCTGTTATCGGGACCGGATATGTAGGACTGGTCACAGGAACGTGTTTTTCAGACATGGGAAATGATGTCTGGTGCGTGGATGTGGATGAGAACAAGATAGAGAGGCTTAAGCAGGGAATAATCCCTATTTATGAGCCGGGACTGTCTGACCTGGTGCTTAAGAACTATAAGGCCGGTTCTCTTAGATTTACCACAAAGATAGAAGAAGCACTGGAAAAAGCAAATATATGCTTTATAGCAGTGGGGACACCTATGGGGGAGGACGGTTCTGCGGACCTTCATTATGTGCTGGAAGTGGCAAAGAGCATAGGCCAGACCATGAAGCGTCATATGTATGTAGTTGATAAGTCAACTGTCCCGGTGGGAACCGCGTTAAAGGTGCGTGATACCATACAGAAGGCACTCAATGACAGGGGCTCTGACCTTACCTTTGATGTGATATCCAATCCGGAGTTTCTGAAGGAAGGTACGGCGGTATCTGACTGCATGCGTCCCGACAGGATCGTTATAGGTGCTGACAATGATGATGCGGCAGAGGTGATGCGTGAGCTGTACAGGCATTATGTGCTAAACACCGATACTTTCATACTTATGGATGTAGCCAGTGCCGAGATGACGAAATATACCGCAAATTCTATGCTTGCCACAAAGATATCCTTTATGAATGAGATATCCAGGATATGTGAACAGGTAGGTGCGGATGTCAACAAGGTAAGGAAGGGCATAGGCTCCGATAAGCGTATAGGATACAGCTTTATCTATCCGGGCTGCGGATATGGCGGAAGCTGCTTCCCCAAGGATGTAAAGGCCCTTATAAGCACTGCGGCTGAGTATGGCTATGATGCAAAGCTTCTTACTGCAGTTGAGGATGTGAATAAGGCACAGAAGCATGTGATATCTGATAAGGTGAAGGAGTGCTTCGGAAATGACTTGAGCGGAAAGCGTTTTGCTGTATGGGGACTTTCCTTCAAGCCTGATACGGACGATATGCGTGAGGCTTCATCCATAACGATCATCAATGATCTGACGGAAGCGGGAGCAGAGATAACCGCATATGATCCCAAGGCTGTGGAAGAGGCAAAGAAGTGCTATCTTAAGGACAACAGCCATGTTGCTTATGTGGATAATAAATATGATGCCCTTAAGGATGCGGATGCGCTTATTCTTATCACGGAGTGGAAGGAATTCAGGAGCCCGGATTTCGAGAGGATGAAGGAGCTGCTTAAGAATCCTGTGATATTTGACGGAAGAAATATCTATGGCACATATACGGCAAATAAGAACGGATTTGACTATTACCAGATAGGAGTAAGGTCGTCTAAGGCGTAAATCATATTCTCACCGAAATGGTGGGAATGGACTGTGTGTTTATATATTAATATATAAAAACGGACAGTTTTATGGTAAAATGAATCCGGTGCAGAATTCTGTACCGTGTGTGATTCATAAAGAATTGCTATATTTAAGAAGGGAGAAGTAGTATGGGATTAATTCAGGCAATTAAGACATCAGGTATTGCCGGCGCTGTAGTCGGTGCAGGCGGAAGTGTTCTTGCCGATCAGTGGAAAGAGTATTTCTACTGTGATGCAATGGATAAGAACGTTCTTATGACTGTCGGTCAGAAGAAGACTACCAAGAATTCGGCAAATACCAAGGGGAGTGACAACATCATATCCAACGGATCGAGGATTGCGGTGGCTGACGGCCAGTGCATGATCATCGTTGATAACGGCAAGATCGTTGAGGTATGCGCAGAGCCGGGTGAGTTTACTTATGATACATCAACCGAGCCCAGCATATTCTACGGCGGACTTGGCAAGGGCATACTTGACTCGTTCAAGAAGTGGGGTGAGCGTATCACTTTCGGCGGAGATACAGCCCGCGTACAGAAGGTTTATTATTTCAACTTACTGGAGATAATGGACAATAAATTCGGTACACCGAATCCCGTTATGTTCCGTGCAGTTGACAAGAATATCGGACTTGACATGGAAGTAAACTTAAGATGTAACGGTACATATTCCTACAGACTTACAGATCCTCTTGTGTTCTATAAGAATGTTGCAGGTAATATAGCTGACGGTTATTATACCAGGGACAAGATCGATGCACAGCTTAAGGCTGAGTTCATCGATGCACTTGGAACAGGCCTTGCTGAGATAGCTGACCTTGAGATCCGTCCCAACCAGCTTCCCAAGCATACAGAAGAACTTAAGAATGCCATGAACAGTGCGCTGGCTGAATCCTGGGCTCAGGACAGAGGTATCAGCATTGAGAAGATCGCAATGTCTGTTCCTACACTTACACCTGAAGACATGAAGATGATCCAGGATCTGCAGAGAGCAAGCGCTATGGGTAACAGCGCTGCTATGATGGCCGGTACCATGACAGCAGCTACAGCAGATGCTATGAAGACTGCAGCAGGCAACTCTGCCGGTGCAATGACAGGCTTCATGGGCATGGGCTTTGCTCAGAATGCAGCAGGAGCTAATACAATCTCAAATCTTGCAGCACAGGCTCAGCAGCAGCAGGCAGGACCCGCTCCTCAGGCTGCACCTCAGATGCAGGCAGCAGGAGTGGTTGCGGCAGCAGGCTGGAAGTGTGGTAAGTGCGGCAAGGACGGCAACACAGGTAAGTTCTGTGCAGAGTGCGGAGAGGCTAAGCCCGCAGATGCAGCAGGCTGGACATGTTCATGCGGTGCAGTAAACAAGGGTAAGTTCTGCCAGGAGTGCGGAGCCAAGAAGCCTGAGGGTGCACCTCTTTACAGATGTGACAAGTGTGGCTGGGAGCCCGCTGATCCTCATAATCCTCCTAAGTTCTGCCCTGAGTGCGGCGATATATTCGACGATAACGACAAGGTTTGATATTAGGGGAGAAGGCTGCATTCAGTAGCCGGTAAGAAGTAAAAAAACAAGGCACCGTTTTAGATGTGTATCATCGAAGCGGTGCCTTGTTTGTTATCTGTTATGGATCTGCTAAGCGTTTGGTTATGAGGTTTGCGTCATTTTTTAGCGGGGACTTTCTTTGACTGTTCAGACATTTTAAGATAATCCTGCTCTGATGCGAGAGCTGTTATCTTTTCAGCATAGAAGCCGCCGAGTTCGCCGGGGCGGATCCTCATGAGGCCGGTGACATAGCCGTGTTCATTGCATTTTCCGGCTGCGTGGTAGTTTTTGCCGGAATGGTTGAACCAGTTTATTTTTCTTTTCAGGGCCCGTCCCTTGCAGACAGGACACCAGAGGGTTGATATGGCTTTATCCTGCAGTATTTCTTCCCTTGATTCAAAAGTGTGTGAGTAAACGGTATGTCCTGTAGATGTACTCACGTGGATTTCTTCATCCCTTGAGGCAGGCAGGTGATATACATCATATGCAGGATTGCCTTCAATGATGTCAGACGGAATGAGCTTAAGTATCTTGGAGGTGTAATAGGCGTCGCTGTATGCCCTGTGGAACTGGACATCCTTTATTATCTTCATCCTGTCAACTGCAGCTTCAAGGGAGTACTGCTGCATATCATCTATCATTATGCTGTACAGTTTCTGTGCGTCGATATAACGGAAGGGCTTATGGGAAAGCGGTGCCATGGAGTAGTAGGTCATGTTCCGCTGGAGCTCCGTAAGGTCCTGATTTCCCCATGTGCAGAAAATGCAGTCTTCACCGCACCATTCGAGAAATTTACTGCATACCTCTTCAAAGCTGCCGCCGCTTTCCAGCTCACCGGGCTTTAAGCTGAGCATTTTAACAATATGCCTGTTAAGGCGGCTGTATACCTGGGGCTTTATGACACGGCTGAATTTAGAGACCAGCTCAAAACGGTCATTCAGTTTGACCGCGCCGATCTCTATTATCTCGAAGGGAAGGGGGCGGGACTTGCTGTCCAGGCCTTCCGGCTGATTCCATTCCAGGTCAAAAACAATATAATTCATGTGAAAAATGATAACATAAATGATTATTACTGAAAAGAAGGGAAAAATTGCACAAAAAGACCGGCGGAAATAGTACCAAAATGTATATAGTTACATTGAAAAAAAGCAGCGGGTATGTTATATTATGGTGTGCGTATTGTATAAGGTTTCAGTCGCATTTTTGGAGGCAACTTTGAAAACGGTTAATTATAATAAATTAAGACAGTGCTGTGGATTGTGTCTTGTTGCTGTTTCATTTCTTTTCCTTGCCGGATGTACGAACGGCAATCAGGAGCTGGAAGATAAAACAGTCATCACTGTGGAAAAAGACGGTTCGGTAAAGGCTAAGCTGGTTGAGAGTTTTGCTGAGAGTTATTACAGTCAGGATGAGCTTATACAGATGGTAAATGATGAGTTGGCTGATTATAATTCAAAGAACGGTGAAGGCTCTATAGTGATGGACAGCTACGAGCTTACGGACGGGCTGATGCATATTGATTTTTCGTTTGCTACAGTCAGCGCATACAATGACTATATGGATGATGATATTTTTGTCGGTACCGTGAGCGAGGCTTATTCGGCAGGATTTGATTTCAACCGTTTGCTCAGCAAGGCATCTGCATCGGAAAATACCATAGGCAAGAATGACCTGATGGGAATGGGCGATAAAAAAATTGTTGTGCTGGACGGTGATGCAATCGTTAAGACTCCCGCAAAGATAAAGTATTATTCCCAGGGAATGCTTAAAGGGGATGCCAAGACTGTCAGCGCAGTCGGAGACGGAATTTACTTTGTGGTATATTGATGCATTAGGATTAAAGCTGGAAATCAAAAATTAAGTATTGAATTGAAAATATAACATCAGGAGGATAAACAAAATGGAAAAGACACTTGAGAAGATAAAGAATCTCGCAAAGGGAAGGGGCTTTATCTTTCCCGGATCAGAGATATACGGTGGACTGGCAAATACTTGGGACTACGGCAGCCTGGGTGTAGAGCTCAAGAACAACGTAAAGAAGGCGTGGTGGCAGAAATTCGTACAGGAGTCTCCGTACAATGTAGGTGTTGACTGCGCCATTCTTATGAACCCTCAGACATGGATAGCTTCCGGCCATCTTGGATCTTTTTCAGATCCGCTTATGGACTGCCGTGAGTGCCATGAGCGTTTCCGCGCGGATAAGGTTATTGAGGATTTTGCGGCTGAGAAAGGACTTACACTTGAGTCTTCGGTTGATGGATGGACTACAGAGCAGATGATGGATTATATCAAAGAAAATTCCATTCCCTGTCCTTCCTGCGGCAAGCATAACTTTACCGATATCAGACAGTTTAACCTTATGTTCAAGACCTTCCAGGGCGTTACTGAAGATGCCAAGGATGTGGTTTATTTGAGGCCTGAAACTGCACAGGGTATATTTGTTAACTTTAAGAACGTACAAAGATCTACGAGAAAGAAGATCCCTTTCGGCATAGGCCAGGTAGGTAAGTCTTTTAGAAATGAAATAACACCCGGTAACTTTACCTTCAGAACAAGGGAATTCGAGCAGATGGAGCTGGAATTCTTCTGCAAGCCCGGAACTGACCTTGAGTGGTTTCAGTACTGGAGAGGTTTCTGCCGTGACTGGCTGATCTCTCTTGGGATAAAGGAAGAAGAACTGCGTCTGCGTGACCATGATCCTGCAGAGCTTGCATTCTATTCAAAGGGTACAACGGATATCGAGTTCCTGTTCCCGACTATCGGCTGGGGTGAGCTCTGGGGTATAGCTGACAGGACGGATTATGACCTGACACAGCATATGAATGTATCCAAGCAGGATCTTTCATACTTTGATGATGAGTCTAATGAAAAATATGTGCCTTACGTTATCGAGCCTTCACTGGGTGCTGACAGAGTAGTGCTTGCTTTCCTGTGTGCAGCTTATGATGAGGAGAATATCGGTACGGAGGAGAAGCCTGACATGAGAACAGTGCTTCATTTCCATCCGGCACTTGCACCTGTTAAGATCGGTGTGCTTCCTCTTTCAAAGAAGCTTGATGAGGGAGCGGAGAAGATATTCGCCCAGCTCTCAAAGAAATATAACTGTGAATTTGATGACAGGGGAGCTATCGGAAAGCGTTATCGTCGTCAGGATGAGATCGGTACGCCTTTCTGTGTAACATACGATTTTGATTCGGAAACTGACGGATGCGTAACAGTCCGCGACCGTGATACCATGCAGCAGGAGCGTATCGCAATAGCTGAGCTGGATGCATATTTTGCTGACAAGTTTACGTTCTGATATATTATAAAGAGTTGTCAGTTGTAAAATTTTTTTACAAGGCTGCTTAGAGCAGCAGAGGGGGAAAAATGGGTTTTTGTCCGAAATGCGGAAACAAGGTTGAGGATGGTGCGGTATGTAGCTGCTGCAACGGTGGTGGCATGGCGCCTCAGAGTAATAATGCCGGTCAG